>JAGTQA010000010.1 GCA_018396975.1 Candidatus Bathyarchaeota archaeon
TTTCTTCCCTATAAACCTTGAAGTTATTGGGAGATTTAATTTTTGCGTAGGCGTTTCTGCCATGGATATGCTTATAAGTTTCGGCATTCATCTTTAATATTGCCTTCGCCATCTTATGGTGGCTAGAGGCTGATTAGAGGGCGATGAGCAGCTCGAAAGGCTCGTATAAAACTATTAGTCTCCTAGATGTTATATCATGTATTTTTGAGGATGGCGGATACTTTGGTGATCTCCCAGTTGGTGTTGAGGCTGTTGAGGTAATGACACCTGAGTCGATTAGAATCATGTTTATTGATAGGGTTGATTATAACTTATTCTGTAGATTAGCTATTGAGGATGGGTATACCATCGATTCCGGGAGCTACTCGCCCAGAATAGTTTATAGGGGAAATATTGTTGCTAGAGTCGGCAGCAAATCCGATCCGGGCGCGGATCGTAACATATTTGTCTATATATTTCCATCGTCGATAGGGGCCATGAGCACATATATGAGGGCAGCTGCCATAAGATATGGAATCCTAAACCCCACAACCAATAGGATAAACATGGAAAAACTCCTAAAATACAACTTGAAGGTTATAGGACTCGTTGAGAAGTATAGAAAGAGCAGATATCAAAATTTAATAAGCAAATTGAATCTTTAAGTCTTCCGCCGGGCGAAAAACATATATTTGCTTTCTCATAGCTTGTTTTTGGGTCGGGCGGTAGCTCAGCCTGGTAGAGCTTCCGAACCAGTCAATCCAGCAAAGATTGGCTGGTGGAGATGCTGTAGGCGCCTACTGCTTAGTAGGTGCCGCTCAGCCTACCAGGCGCACAGAAACCGGAGTGTCGCAGGTTCAAATCCTGCCCGCCCGACCACTAAATTGTTGTTATTGATGATGGATGTTTTGACGTTAACCCTTAGAACTCGAATTTCTCATATCGCCACATTACTGTTTCATTCTCTCTTAGGATATATTTGTCACATGCAACCGGTCCCAGATCCCAATCGCCCTTCTCAGGGTTCCATGTATACCACATCCAGTATTTGTTGGGTTCGCCGCCTACACCATTTATGCTCGTCACGAACTCGCCCATTTCCGGATAGGATATGCTCTCAACGCTGGCAACAATCTTAGTTGCAAAGAAAAGGGAGGATTCTCTGGGAACCAGTGTGCTATTATACCACATCCTTGTTTCATTTCCATAGTCTATCAAGATATTTACTGGCATCGTAAGTCTCTTTAGATCGGAGGAAGCCCTTTCATAGAGAGCCTTGTAGTAGGCGCTCTCATTATAATAGTATATTGCGAGGTATGCTGCCACGATTAGGAGGCATAGAAGCCCTAAAGAGACCCACATCCACGGGCTTTTTCCATTCATATCTTTCTCTCACCTCCTTCAAACATTATCTTCTTAATTGATGTGACTAGGATGCTACAGCCAAAGAAGAAGAAAAAGAAATTTGATATCTCATGGGCTAATGCAAATGGTGCACCTTGTATTATAGCCATTATTGGTGGGAGACCAACTATTACTACGGATACAATATTAGTGAATAAGTCGTAAATGAAGGTTAAGAAGAAACCTATTATACCAAATTTTAGGTTCGTCCACCAAAAAGCCTCATCATCCAACTTAATGGATGGTAGGTTCGAGCCTAACCCAAATTTGGCGGAGAGCCATCCGACAAGCCCATATATGCTTTCGCCCAAGCATGTTGCTCCAAGAATAACAAGGTTAAAGCCATATGGGTTTAGGGTTCCATAGACAAGCCACGTTAAAATGCCAACCATGATGCCCGGAATAGCACCCATCAAATATCCGCTAATAAAGACGAATAGATCCATGAACTTGATATTAGGGATTCCAATCATGGCATAGTTTGAGGATAAATTTATTGCAACTATCGTAACAATTAAACTTAGAGTTCTAGTCGAGAATAATTGTCTAGACGGTTCCGCCCTCATTGGATCACTATTATGGTTGGATAATCCATCCAATATATAAGCCTTATCTCTTTCTATAAACGCTAACTTATTAAGCAATCGCCTCTCCCTTAAAATTAAGAGGACGGAGGATTTTGATGGCTGAAGATTTGAGGCGTAAGGTTGCTGATCTAGAGAGGGAGGCTAGCGCTTTAAGGGCTGAGTTGGAGGGATTAGAGGGGGATGCTCGTAAGCTTGCTGAGGAGAGGGATCGCATAAATAGTAGGGTTAGAGAATTGAGACATGAGGCTGCGAAGTTTAAGGGTGAACGTGACGCCTTAAATGAGGAGGTTAAGAGCTTAAAGGCTATAATATATGAGCTTAAACGCGAGTATAACGAGAGGATTCATGCCTTTAGGGAACTAGGGCAGAGGATTAGGGAGCATTTGAGGAGCAAACCCCCTAGAGATGAGGAGAGCTTAATGAGGGAAATTGCCGAAATAGACTGGAAGATTCAGACAACTCCGCTATCCATTGAGGAAGAGAGGAAACTTATTGAGCGAGTTAAGTCCTTGGAGTCTCAGCTCTCTTTTTATCGCAGATTAAATAGCATGATTGCTGAAAGAGAGGGACTTAAGAGGAGATTGGATGAGATTAAGGGTGAGATTGCTTCATTCAGGGAGAGAGTTTCTGAGGTCGCTGCTAAGAGCCAGAGCTTTCATGAGAAGATGATTGAGTGTCTTAAGAGGGCGGATGAGTTGAGGGCTGAGACTGACAAAATACATGAGAAGTATAGGGCTGTTAAGGAGAGGGCTAACACCATACGCCTCAGATATAGGGAATTGCTCAACCAAATCTCCGACATAAAAAGGCTTATCCGTGAGGAGGAAGATAGGAAAAGAGCTGAAGCCATATCCGTCCTTAAGGAGAAGATTAGTAGGGAGGCTTTGGAGAAGCTTAAGCGCGGAGAGAAGATCTCCTTTGATGAGTTTAAGATTTTGGCCGAGCAGGGCAAGATATGAGAGGATAAATACCTAACTAATATGTGGAGTTAAACTTTATCTTTGAGAAAAGCCAAGTTATATTTGCTGTTTTATGGGAGAAAGTTGATGCCCGATCAAGAGAAGCAGGTGCTGGGGGAAGAACGCATACTAATAGTTTGTGTTGATAGGGATAATGATATTGGTAGAAAGGCCGGTGTTAAAACACCGATTATTGGCAAGAAGGAGAATATTGACGCAGCCCTCAAGCTTTTGCTTGCGGATCCAGAAGAGGCGGACGCCAATGCCATGTTTGAGGCTGTTAGGATATGCGAGAGCCTAGAGAAGAGCGGTGCTAGTAACCTTTCATGTCAGGTTGTAACTATTGCTGGATCCGAGCTCGGCGGCATAGCTGCTGATAGGAAATTAATATCCGAGCTTAATGAGGCCTTAAATGAGTTTAAGCCCAGCAGCCTAATTCTCGTTACAGATGGATTCTCGGATAAGGATGTTTTGCCCCTGATACAGTCTAGGGTGCCAGTCACCTCGGTTAGGAGAGTCATTGTGAAGCATAGTGAGACGATAGAGGAGACGGCCGCCCTATTCTCCAAGTATCTAAGGAAGATAGTTGAGGATCCAAGGTATTCCCGGCTCTTTATGGGTTTGCCGGGCATCCTACTAATAATGCTCGGCATCCTATCTTTCCTAGCGGTATTTATACGCTATGATATTGGCACATGGGCTTGGATTGTCGGCCTAATAATTGTTGGAAGCTATCTGCTTGGCAAGGGCTATGGGCTGGATAAGAAAATAGCCTCGGCAATCTCAAGAATATCGTCGCCCCATGAGTTAGTAACCGGACTATCGCTTATATTTGGCATCGTATTAATCATAGTGGGTCTCTATCAATCCATCTCCCAAATAATCTCAAATCCCAATATTATCCCAAGTCCCCCACCAAGCAATTTAGATGTTTGGCTGGGCCTCATACCCAAAATCCTAGGGCTAATTATCTCCTCATCACTAACAATAGTTATTGTCGGAATCTCAATAATGCTATTTGGCAGGGCCCTCCGCTATATTCTTGAACGTGATTCCAAATTCTGGAGGACTACAATTTTTATCGTTGTTAGTGCATGGTCATGGAAGATCTTTGATGAGGTAGCCCAGATACTGATTGATCCATCAGTACCAATAGATGGCCTAATAGCGTCTATTATTATTGGCGTGGTGATAGCGGCGGCCCTAATACCAGTCACACACTTTTTAAGTAGGAGATATAAGGGGTTCTTTAGGGAAAGTATTAAGGTGGAGAATAAGACAGAGAATACTACCGGAATGGAGAAGGAAGGGTAATAGATGCGCTTAAGCGATCGGATTGCTGAGGTTGCGGTTATAGGTGGCACTGGCCTAGAGGATCTATTTGAGGGCTTCGAAACCGTTAATGTTGGGACGCCGTATGGAATATCACATACGCTGTCTATTGGCGAGATTGGAGGTAGGAGGGTTGCATTTCTCCCTAGGCATGGGCGCAAGCATAGTATTCCACCACACAAGATCAATTATAGAGCAAACATGTACGCGCTGTATAAGATTGGTGTCGAGAGGATTATAGCGACAAATGCTGTTGGTGCGATAAACATAAACTTTAGGCCCGGAGACTTAGTTGTTCCACATGATATAATAGACTTTACTAGACAGCGCCACCTAACATTCTATGATCAATCCCCCGTCATACACGTCGACTTCACCGAGCCATACTGCCCGGAGATCCGTGGAATCCTGATAGAGGTGGCTAGAGGGGTTGCCGGCACCGTTCACGAGCAGGCTGTTTACGTCTGCACTGAGGGGCCTCGCTTTGAGACCCCCGCCGAGATAAGGATGTTTAGGGCTTTAGGCTGTGATGTTGTTGGTATGACTGGTATGCCGGAGGCTGTTCTCGCACGTGAACTTGGAATCTGTTATGCGACAATATGCTTCGTTTCTAACATGGCTGCTGGAATATCTGGTAAGCTGACGTATGAAGAAGTTATTGAGACCTCGAAGATTGTCATGCCGAAGATTCGGAGGATTATAGTGGAGGCGGTGGGCTCCCTGCCAAGGGTTAGGGGGTGCCAATGCTCCTCGGTCAATAAACCTCGGTCGGGAGGTTAGATGTAGGGATGCTTAGGACCATCCTATCGTTGCTCGGCATATACAAGATTTATGAGAAGTGGCTCTGGCATCAAATAAAGGATCAGGAGAAGCCGGAGCATGTCGCCATAATACTTGATGGGAACCGCAGGTGGGCTCGGGAGATCGGCCTTGAGCCTTGGATGGGACATTATTATGGGGCTGATAAAACCAAGGATGTGCTGAGATGGTGTCTCGATCTCAATGTTAAGAGCGTAACGCTCTATGCCTTCTCAACAGAGAACTTTCATAGACCTAGGGAGGAAGTTGAGAGACTCATGAATCTATTTAAGGAGAAGCTCCAAGAGATCCTAAATAATGAGTATATACATAAGCATAGGGTTAGGGTTAAGGTTATTGGAAGGGTTAATCTGCTCCCACCTGACCTACAGAATATAATAAGGAGGGTTGAGGAGGAGACTAAGGATTACAATGATCACTTTTTGAACTTGGCGATAGCTTATGGTGGGAGGGCTGAGATTATTGATGCAGCTAGAAGGATAGCCCAGAAGGTGGCTTCCGGCGAGCTCTCACCTGATGATATAAATGAGGATGTTTTTGAGAGGCACTTATATACGTCCTTCCTACCTAAGCAGGATCCAGACCTAATTATAAGAACTTCTGGTGAGGAGCGTTTAAGCGGCTTTTTACTATATCAGGCAGCCTATAGCGAGCTATGCTTTCTGGATGTTTATTGGCCTGAATTTAGGCGCATAGATCTTTTAAGGGCCATTAGAACTTATCAGAGGCGTAGGAGGAGGTTTGGTAGGTAGGCTATTAGGCCCTCTTCTTCGCGCTCACAATAGATATGACATCTCTATCTTTGAGGATGTAGTCTTCTCCAAGCCTCCTTTTTGTCCTCGCATCTATGGCGTAAATGAAGCCCTCGCCGAGTTCCGTATGGATCATGTAGGCCAGCTCCCTCGCCGTTGTATTGCCCGGCACAAGCCTAGCCTCCGGTAGAACCCTACCATAATGGTCGGTGAGTTTCTCCGGATCCTCAACTGGGTAAACAACCACCATGCCTAAAAGATCCTTAAAGGCTGCGTTTATGGCATCTTGAACACCAGTGGACCCATATCGGTCTAAGATTTTCTCTCTAATTGTTTTAAGAGCACTCATCTGTTTATCCGTGATCTTTGTTGGGTCGGGTATTTCGAAGTCCGATTCGCCCGGCACATAATTAATTAGGCCCCTCTCAGCAGCCCTTCTAAGAGCCAGCTCAGCCTCAGCGCAGCATGGCACAACAATATAGCCCGTCTCCCTAAGCCTCTTAAGGTTCTCCTCGGCGAATGGCAGATCCATCTTGTTCGCTGCTATAAGCATGGGCTTCGATATTCTCCTAAGCACATCCACGAACCTTAGGAATTCTTCCTCACTCCATCTAGTTGGCTTATCGGCATTCAAGCCCGTAATCTTCAAGGCTTCTAGGACATGCCTCCTCTTTATGGCGAGCCCGCTTAGCCGCTCCTCTAGGAGGGATGTTAGGCCAGCCGCTCCCGACTCAACGGTTCTTGCAAGCCTAGGCCAGTCCCTCCTAATTATCTGGGCGAGCCACATCGTAAGCTCCTTCTCTAGGAACCTCACGTCCTCTAGGGGGTCATGCATACCTGGCTTAACAATTCTACCCTCAATGTCTGTTGAGCCCGATGCATCGACGACGTGTATTAGGGCATCGGCCTTCCTAATCTCATCTAGGAACTGATTTCCTAGGCCCCTACCCTGCCATGCGTCTGGGACTAGGCCTGCGCAGTCTATTAGCTCAACCGGTATGAACCTTACGCCGCCTATACATGTTGAGTTAACTGGGTTATCCTTTACATTGAATTCCCTACATACGCATTCTGTCTTGAAGTAGCCTACGCCCCTATTGGGCTTTATCGTCGTGAAGGGGTAGCTGGCAATCTCAACCATTGCTAGAGTCGCGGCGCTGAAGAATGTTGACTTACCAACATTGGGCTTACCAACGATTCCAACCATCATACGATAGGTCTTCCTCCAAAATATAACATGATAATTAACCTAATGAGTCTTCTTATTCCGGCAATGGGATACTTAAGAAATGCTTATTTAGATTATCCTTTAAGTCTCTAGAGGAGTGGGGGATAGGCGCAGTGGACTATGCTATAGCAACCCTTGGAAGCCACTCCGCGCTCCAGATACTGAAGGGCGCTAAGGATGAGGGTTTTAGAACCATTGCCGTTTGCAGAAGCGACCATGCATTCGTCTATAGGCACTTTGGGGTTGCAGATGAGATAATTGAGATACCATCCTACGACGACTTCTACAGGGTTGAGGATGATCTGGTAAGTAAGAATGCCATCCTAATCCCACATGCATCCCTAATAGCCTACGTCAATCTTAAGACGATCGAGGAGATGAGGGTGCTCTATTATGGTAATAGGAGGATACTTTATTGGGAGAGCGATAGGGATAGGCAGAGGATGTGGCTGGAAAGGGCTGGGCTAAACCTGCCAAAGGTCTTTAAGGATCCATCTGAGATAGATAGGCTCGTCATAGTTAAGTTTCAGGGGGCTAGAGGCGGCCAAGGATATTTCTTAGCTAAGAGCGAGCGGGAATTTAGGCGTAAGATTGGGTCAGCACGCGATTACACCATACAAGAGTATGTTGTTGGGATACCGGTCTATATCCACTATTTTTACTCAGTTATTCGCGGCGAACTCGAACTCATGGGGTTTGATAGGCGCTATGAATCGAATGTTGATGGAATTGGTAGGATACCAGCCAACCTCCAGCGGGATCTGAAGGTGACCTATACTATCGTCGGGAACTTTCCGCTAATGCTCCGCGAGTCCCTCCTACCCGAAGTCTTCAGGATAGGAGAGAGGGTTGTTGAGGCCTCTAGGGATATATGTCCACCGGGCATATATGGGCCTTTCTGCCTAGAGACGGTTGTAACCCCAGACCTAAAATTCTATGTTTTCGAGATATCGGCTAGAATCGTTGCTGGAACAAATGTTTTCATCGAGACTTCACCATATGCCCTCATAAAGCATGGTAGGCCGATGAGCACTGGGCGTAGGATAGCCGTTGAGATTAAGGAGGCTATAGAGCAGGATAGGTTAAAGGAAATATTGGGGTAGGAGCATAATATTCTCGGTGGTATCTATTGACTATTGGAAGGAGTGAGATAGGTAAGATAGCCTCCGAATATGATCCTGAGAAGATAACTATTGGGGTTTTAGGCTCCCACTCGGCTGAGGAGGTTGGTATATCCGCTAAGGCATTCGGCTTCCCAACAGTTGTAGTCTGCCAGAGGGGCCGCGAGAGCCTCTATGCAAAATATAATAGGCATCTATTCGACCACGTGATCCTCCTAGACAAGTTCTCAGATATTGTGAGGGAAGATGTTCAGGAGGAGCTGCTGAAGCTAAACACAATATTTATTCCCAACCGCTCATTCTCGGTCTATGTTGGATATGATAATATTGAGGGGAGATTCAGGATTCCAATCTATGGGAACCGCTTCCTCCTTAGGGCCGAGGAGAGGAATGCCCCAAGGAATCAATATTGGCTTCTGGAGAAGGCTGGCATAAAGGTTCCCAAGAAATTTGATAGACCCGAGGATATTGATAGGCTAGTTATAGTTAAGGTTCAGCAGAAGAGAAAGCCTCTTGAGAGGGCATTCTTCTACGCCTCATCACCCGAAGACTACTATAGGAAGGCTGAGGACCTCATAAGAAAGGACATTATAGATGAGGAGGGTCTGAGGAGGGCGCGTATAGAGGAGTATGTTCTCGGGCAGAAGTTCAATGCGAACTTTCAGGGCTGGGCCCTAAAAGATTATTTCGGAGACTTCGATTTCCTAGGCTTCGATGATAGGAAGCAGACGAACCTCCATGGTGTGCTAAGCTTACCGGCCAAAGACCAGCTCATGCTAGACGTTCCAATAAAGAATGAGGAGATAGGGCATTATGGGCTGACGATGAGGGAGTCCCAGAAGCCCCTAGTCTACGAGGCTGCTGAGAGGTTTAGGAGAGTCTGTGAGATAGAGTATCCGCCCGGCATGATAGGGCTCTTCGCCCTTCAAGGCGCCGTCGCCTACGACGCTGACGACCCAGAGCAGAAGAGGCTCGCCTTCTACGTCTTTGATGTTAGCCCTAGGGTTCCCGGATGCCCATGTGTTGGGCCAACCTCTCCGGAGATGCGTAGGCTAACACTGAAGTATCAGGGGATTATTAGGCGGTATGGTGTCGATAGGATAGAGACGCCGATGGACTTGCCAATGATCGAGATTAAATATGCCGCTGAGAGCGGCAGACTAGCTGAGATCGTAACTTAAAGAGGGCGACAGCATGTTTCCATCACCAATAATACATGATGTTTTATGTAGGGTTGAGAGGCTAAGGTCTGAGCTAATCTCGGTTACGTCCAACCTCATAAGGTTTCAGACAATCTCCCCACCCAGTAACACAGCTGAGTGTGCAGAATACGTTAAATCATATTTTGAGGGGGCCGGATTAGAAGTCTCGCTTCACGCTAGGGAAAAAGGCAAGGTGAACGTGCACGCTAGGCTTTCTGGAGGGAGAGGCAAGAGGATAGTTTGGCTGGGACATCTAGATGTTGTCCCAGCTGGGATGCAAGAGAAGTGGATCCACGATCCATTCAGCGGCGTCCTAGAGGGCGATAAGGTTTATGGTAGGGGCTCAAGCGATATGAAGGGTTCATGTGCAGCTGCCATGATCGCCGCTAAGGTTCTAAGCGATGTTGAGAGTGAGAGTAGAGCCACTGTTGATTTTTGGTTTACCTGCGATGAGGAGGTTGGCTCGCCCAATGGAACCCGCTGGCTGATCAGTAAGGGCCTAATACGCGGCGATGTATGCTTAATAGGCGACTCTCTCAGCAGAGAGCCAGCAAGGGAACCCTACGTTGACGTTGGCTGTAGGGGTTACATCCGTTTACGCCTAAAAGCCTTTGGAAGAACAGCTCATGGAAGCATGCCATTCTACGGAGACAATGCAATAGACAAGTTGCTCCGAGCGATTGAGAGAGTTAGGGAGATCGGCAACTATAAGCTTAGCTTACCAGCAGAATTAAGTGAACCCATCAGATTGAGCATAGAGTATCTTTTATCGCGTGGGGAGCTCACAGAAAGCCAGAAGAACATGATAGAGAGGGCATTTGACTATCCAACAGTTAGCCTCACAATGATAAGCGGCGGGATAAAGGTTAACGTCATACCAGACTATGCCGAGGCATCGTTTGATATAAGGGTTTCACCCGGAACCAGCCCGGAGGCCCTCACCGAGCGGATCCAAAACCTTCTCGATGACTATAGGGCTATGGGTGTTGAAGCCGAAATAATAGGTCTGGAGGGCGGATACTATGAGCGGTGGGACTCCGAGTTCGCCCTAGGCCTAAGGAGAGCTGTTGAGATCGTGACCGGGATCCAGCCTAAACCAAAGATTCTTCTGGGGGCAACCGATGCTGTGCCAGTAAAGAGGGCTCTTGGGATTCCATGTCTAGGTTTCGGCGCTGGCATAGAGGAACTCGCCCACGCCCCCAATGAATATGTTACGGTGGATGGACTTCTCTCAGCCGCTAAGGTCTATGCTATTCTGCCGCTACTATTCTAGCCAGTTCAGTTGGATCGGCTCTTAACCCGCTCCCTCTCCCTACTCATTATCTCGTTGGCGACTATAACTCCGCTTGCACTCGCCTGTATGAGGCTACGAGTTACCCCAGCTCCATCGCCTATCGTGAATAGGTTCTTTATTCTGGTCTCTAGGCTCTCGCTAAGCTCCAGCCTTGAAGAGTAGAATTTCACCTCAACCCCATAGAGTAGAGTGTCCTTCGAGTATATTCCCGGCGCAACCTTATCTAGGGCCATCAGCATCTCCTTAATATCCGTTAGGTATCTATATGGTAGGACGAAGCTTAGGTCTCCTGGCGTTGCCACCTTAAGAGTTGGCTTAACAACGCTCCGATTTATGCGCTCCTCAGTAGATCTCCTTCCAATCTCTAGGTCTCCTAGGCGCTGTATAATTACGCCGCCACTTAATAGATTGGCCAGCCTAGCAATATATTCACCATACGCTATCGGCTCCCTAAAGGGGTAGGTGAAAGATGTGCTAACGAGCACGGCAAAGTTTGTGTTCTCAGTCTTCCTCTCAGCGTAGCTCTGCCCATTAACGCTTATAACTCCACCATAGGATTCTGTGATGACCTCACCATACGGGTTTACACAGAAAGTTCTAACCTGATCATCAAAGGCCTTAGAGTAATATATGAACTTTGGCTCATACAGCACATTTGTGAGCTCCTCCATTGTTACGGCTAGAACCTCAACCCTAACTCCAACATCAACTGGATTATTAAGGGTTTTAAGGCCTAGGGACTGAGCCTCACTCTTAAGCCACTCAGCACCGCTTCTACCCGGGGCAACAATAACGTATTTACCATAAATTTTCTCGCCATCGGCAGTCTCGACGCCCCTAGCAACACCATTCTTAACGAGTAGGCTCTTAACCTCGGTTCTCGTCCTCACCTCAACCCTATTATTTAAGTCACGGCGCATTCTCTGAAGAACCTCAGCGCACTTTTCCGTCCCAAGATGCCGAATCTTCTGCCTAACAAGAATTAAACCAGCTAAGGCAGCCTTACGCTCTATGCGCTCAACCTCATCCAGATCCTCACCATAAACCTTCTGCGCTCCACCACTATAACTCGCATATATGCTGTCAACATAATTTATTAGCTTTAGGAGCCTATCTTCACCCACATACTCGCTCAGCCAACCCCCAACGGATGTTGATATCGTGAGCTTCCCATCACTAAAGGCTCCAGCCCCACCCCAGCCCGAGAGTAGGGAGCACGGCTCACAGTTCACGCATCCAAGCCCCCTAGTTGCAGGGCACCTACGCTTATCGATATCCGGCCCCTTCTCAAGCATAATAATGTTAAGGTCAGTGTTCTTTGCAAGTTCAAGCGCCGAGAATATTCCAGCTGGACCGGCACCAACAATTATCACATCATATTGCTGCAAGGCGGATCCTTCCAAAAACAGACTACAATAAACAACCAAAATATATTCTTTCCCAAAACAGACCATTATACACCATCATATATTGCCAAGTAATAGAGTAGGGGAGAGGCTGCTCCGAAAGATAGGGAGGTATCAACTGGAAGAAAAACATTTAACCATAGAAGGACGGCTTATCACGTGGGATCTCCCGCATCTGCTGCTCAGCAGCCTTCCTAGCATCCTCAAGTAGGCTATCGAATGTCTCATCTAGCTCAGAGATGTAGGATTCAAGTGCCTCTATATAGAGTAGTAGGGCCCTAATTAGGTCGCTCACACTATTGCTGTAATCTAAAATTACGCTTAAAAAGTCTATCTCCCTCCTATCTTTATCCTCAGAGTCCATCTCCCTCTTCAGATCCTCAATCATCTTGTAAAGGCATTTCTCCTCAACCCTAAAGAGGTCGGATTTAAGACTCACATAGGCCTTTAAGCTCTCCAAGGTCTTCTTTATTGATTTCCTTCCAATCGGCTCGATAGGCTCGGTCAAGCCGATAACCCCGCAGCCAACCAATCTAAAGGAGTTTAGGCGCCGAGAAGGATTATATTATTTGTTAATAGGCTCATGTATCTCCGAAACTTTCACCCATAGTTATGTAGTCCGCCATTAAGAGCCAAATATGACATATTCCATATCGAACCACACAGATTGAAACCGCACACTTTTAAACGAAGAATAACCTTTTAAGGCCAAACAAAAATTAAGTGGAAACATTACACATCTCAGTAGAATGGGGCAAAATAGAATGGCAGATGGGCATGAAAGCAGATGGGCGGAGAGAAAGATTTCGCCGAGAAGGCTTTATCCAGATAGGCCGCTGGTTGGAGTTGGCGCGCTAGTCCAGATGGAGAATAAAATCCTACTAATTCAGAGAGCGGATGAGCCTGGAAAAGGACTTTGGTCGATACCTGGGGGCCTAGTTGAGGTTGGTGAAACCCTTAGGGACGCGGTCAGACGGGAGGTTGAGGAGGAAACTGGCATACCTATTGAGGTGGGCGAGCTCATAGATGTTATGGAAAATATTGTCCGCGACGAGGATGGAAGGGTTAAATTCCATTATGTGCTCATAGATTTCAGGGCTAAGCCGGCATCAGAAAAGATCGAGTTGAAACCATCATCTGAGGTATTAGGAGCATGCTGGTTCACACCCGAAGAAATAAGGAAACTACCATTAACTCAAACGGTTAGGCGGCTCCTCAGAAAGATCGGCATACAAGTATAGCTAGAAAAATCCGGCGGCTCCCTCACTACATAAACTGCTCAAGCCTAGTCAGCCCAATTATCTCATCAAACTCGAGGTTCAGCGCATCGAGTATTTGGTCGAATGTTGACCTTAAATATCCAATATACTTATCTACATCTATCTCCTTTGATGTTGCCAGCTGAACTGGCTTAACAAATGGCTCCTTAGTAACCTTTACGAACCTTATTGTGTCCCCAGCCTTAAGCTCAATCCCCTTCGCCTGCAATATATAGGCTGCCTTAACATGCTGCGGGGTAGTTTTGTCATAGGCCCCTGGAACCTTTCCTAAAACAACCTCAAAAGCCAGATCATTTATGTCCTCCCACTCGCGATTCTTAAGCTTCATATAGCACTCACGTACAGTCTTCTCGATATCCCTCTTTGCAAACTCAAACTCCGCTGGCGTTTTAACGCGGCTCAATATATCCTCAATCTTATCGAAGTATCTTTTTATAAAGAGGGGTATGTGCCTCTTCTTGCCCGTGAGACCCTTAACATCAACGGTTCCATCCTCGAGAACACCCAAATAATTCTTCTTCCTAGAACTTAAGACAGCGTATCTATAATATTTGTCGACCTCAAGCTCCATCCCTAGGGCCTCCTCAGCCCACTCAGATAGGGCCTTAACCTGCTCCTGAGATGGATTCTTAAGGAATAAGCTGTCCGTGTCACCATATATCACTTCAATCCCAAGCTCATGAGCCCTCTTTATCGTCTGCGTGATTATGCTCCGGCCTATGGCTGATGTCGCCTCGGCGGCTGGCGGACAGTATAGGTCGAAGACCTCAGCCCCAAAAACCCCATAGGAGGCATTTAAGATAACCTTTAAAGCGCTCTGGATCACATTATACCAGTCCCTCTGCTCGCTTGGAAGGGACTTATCCTTAGCCTTAGGCTTATACCATTTAACCCTCAAATCCCTAAGTGAACCTATAAGCGCACTCTCCAAAGCCCTATGCTTCCGACATATCCAATGCGGTGTCTCCGGAACGACATTGCTCCTACACTCCTCATGGACGCAGCGAACTGTCTGATAGCCCAAATTATAAACCTTGATTATTGATGGGTATAGGCTCTGAAAGTCCATGACAGCAACATTGAAGTGCACGCCCGGTATAGGCCTAACAACAATGGCGCCCATATACTTCTTGCCCTTAATTATTGCCCTAGTAGCTGTTGTTCCCCTCACAGCGATTATATCATCGCTATTAGGTATTAGCATATTCCTCCTACGATGCTCATACTGCATGAAACTGCGAATCCACTTTGATACACCCTGCCGGCTAACATCCTCCATCGGCATCCGACTAATCCTAGTCAGGACTATGAGGAGCTTCATCACAAGCTCATCGTTATAGGATGTTAGGGCGTATGTTAGCTCAGCATCGTTTAGGCAGTATCTGGCAAGCTCACTATACGATAGCTCAGAGACAGGCTTTGTAAGCTCAATCTTTGATCTTCCAAGAAGGGCCCGCGCAACCTCATCGAGGGTTACATTACGATACTTCTGCCCAAAGGCATATATCTGAATGGACCTGTTCAGGAAAAACCTATAGAGGTCTATGTGAACGCCATATTTGAGGAGGCAAATCTTCTGCCCCCTCTCTATTGGAACATCCCTCTTGGCAAAGCCCAGATTCTTGGCCCTATGGTAAAGATAGTTTAGGTCGAAGTCATCGCCATTAAATGTTATCACAAAGGGGTAATCATTTAAGGCGTTGAAGATCGACTGAAGCAAATCCCTCTCTGAAGTATAGAATTCGATGGAGACATCACTTGGAAAGTCCATCTCACCCTCCTCAACACCTCCCCGCCTCAAGAGTAGAACTCTCTTCTTACCATCTGAACCGACCAATGAGGCGCATATAACTGGCTGTGAGGCTTCCTCCGGATCCGGGACTCGTGTAGCAACTGGCGAATAAACTTCTATGTCAAGGGCGACCCGACGCATCTTCGGGGCTGGATACTCTAGGAGCCTAGCCCAGAACTCTAGATATGGCAGAAGATCGCTGCTTTCGCCCCTAAAGAACTCATCAACAATCTTTCTAATGTTTTTCTCGGAATCATCATGAGAGTATGGGATCAGCTTACCATTCTCAATCTTGTAGGGCATGCCCGGCTGAAGGGCTCTATCATAAATGTAGCACTGATAATATTTGATCGCGGCCTCCCAAACCTTAACATCCCTACTATTGCCGAAAACAAGCGGATAATCCTCCGGTATAATATCTCTTAAGCAGCCTCTAGGCCGACCTCCGATCGCAAGTGGATCTTTAGCAACAACCTTCGTCACCTTAATATTTCGGTCGTAGAGGGCATCATACTTCTCAACAACCTCAAAGTGGTCGAAGCTTGGATGATTAACAACCCTTTCAAGCTTCTCAAGCTCCTCCGGTGGGACATTCGTCAGCAAATAGGGTCTATGGCCAGTATTATCATACCAGAAGTATATGCGCTGCGAAGTTGGCTCATAAAGTTTTAGGTATACTACACCCCTCGATCCATCATAGCCTGCCGAAACAAGATATGATGGCGGCAGATTAGCTGGAGCCAGCTCCCCCCCAGCTTCCTCTACCACCATCTCCTCTTGCTCCTCACCCTCCTCTAGGAAATTATCCGGACTAGTAGATACATTACTCTCGATCTCCGAGGATTCCTTAAACAGGCTATAGAATTCGTCTAGGCTTCTCTGCTTTTTCTGCAGCATCTCAACCTATCCAAAAATCAATATGTGATTTGGTGGATTTAAAACTTCTGAATTGGATAATCTTTTAAGCAATTCCATCCTTATATAGGGGCGACTAGGCTATAGCAGGATAGCATGGTGCCGGATTTGGCAGTTGTTCAGCAAGACCTCTCATGGCTTGAGCAGCTCAATACGTGGCTGAGGGATATTGCCATGCAATATGGTTACTTAGGCATATTTATCGCAAGCTTCCTAGGAGCAGCATCAATAATAATCCCCATACCATACACAGTGCTAATCTTTATGATGGGGGGAATATTAGACCCCATTCTGTTAGCCCTGTCATCCGGCGCCGGCGCAACCCTAGGAGAATTCTTCGGTTACATGATAGGGTATTATGGTAGAGCCATTATAAGCGATGAACGGAAAAGGAAAATGGATTACATGTTGAGGGTCTTCAGCCGCTATGGTCTAATAGCAATCTTCTTATTCGCTCTGACACCGCTCCCAGATGACCTTCTCTTCATACCCCTCGGACTCATGCATTATAGCTTCATTAAGGCCTTCATACCATGCTTGATTGGGAAGATAACGATGGGACTTATATTGGCCTATGGTGGGCGGCTTTCAATAGATATCATAAAGACATTCTTCGGCGGCGAGGAGGGAAGCGTATGGGTAATGATCACATTAACAATCCTGCTAATTATAGTAGTCATTGTGATGCTGAGAGTAGATTGGGAAAAAATCCTTATTTTATTGGAGGAGAAAGATAGAAGAGGAAAAGTCAAGGGCACAGTAGAAAGTCCTAAGAAAAACACATAAACAGAATCTCCCCCGCAAATATAAATAAGCCTAAACACTTAGAAAAATTGTAGAGAGATTGAGGCTTCTGAAAGATATGAGAGTAATAGCCGACTTACACATACACAGCAAGTATAGTAGGGCCACAAGTGCCAACATGAACATCTCCGAGATAACCCACTTCTCAAAAATTAAGGGCTTAACACTTATTGGAACGGGCGATTTTACACACCCAAAGTGGCTTAGAGAACTCAAAGACAACCTTATTGAGGTTCAAGGAACAGGTCTATACAAGCCTGCGAGCATACCTGAGGCCGAGGTCTGGTTCATGATAACCGGCGAGGTCTCAACAGTCTTCACCTTTAATGGTGAGACGAAGAAAGTCCATCATGTAATATTGGTTCCCAGCATTGAGGTGGCGGAGCAGATAAATGATCGACTATCCAAGTATGGGGATTTGGAGGTTGATGGCAGGCCAACATTAGATATGTCAGCACCACACCTAGTTGAGGAGGTAATGGAGGTTTCAAGAGATAATATGGTTTTCCCAGCGCATGCATGGACGCCGTGGTTCAGTGTCTTCGGAGCCTTTAGTGGCTTCGATAGGATGGAGGACTGCTATCAAGACATGACTAAACATATACATGCCCTAGAAACGGGTTTATCCTCAAACCCTCCAATGAACTGGCGCCTAAGCGCCCTAGACAAGTTCACACTACTCTCTAACAGCGATTCCCACTCGAGCTGGCCATGGAGAATTGGGCGTGAGGCTAACCTCTTTGAGCTTGAGCATTTAACCTACTGGAACATAATAAATTCAATTAGGAGTAAGGATGCAAGGATTTTAAGATTAACGATCGAAACCGACCCGGCATACGGAAAATATCACTGGACTGGACACAGGACTTGCGGAGTCTCACTCCCCCCTGAGGAAGCCATAAAACTTGGAAATAAGTGTCCGGTCTGTCATAGGAGACTCACTAAGGGCGTTGAGCAACGGGTTGAGGAGCTTGCCGATAGATCCTATGGTTTTAAGCCTCCGGGTTCACCGGACTACATACACCTCCTCCCCCTCTCTGAGGTCATATCTGCCGTTATAGGTGCCAACTCACCGAACTCTCAAAAGGTCTGGAACATATATAATGCCCTAATATCGCGCTTCGGCAACGAATTCAATGTTTTATTAGACGCCAGCTTCGATGATATTGCCAAGGTAACCAATCCATTAATTGCCGAGGCAATTATGCGGGTTCGGAAGGGAAAGGTTAAAGTTGTACCGGGCTATGATGGTGTCTATGGACAGATAATAATTTTTCCAGAAAGAGGCGAGGGTATGGCTAGGGCGTCTGATGAGGAGGCTGAAAGAAGAACTAGGGGGGAAGAAAAGGGGGCGGGACAAAGATCATTAGTGGATTTTTTCTAGGAGAATAGATTTAAATTGAGACTATCTCTTCGAAGGACTCCATTATTCCGCCAAATGAGAGCTCCATTATCTTTTCTGCACCTATCCATGCCATAGCGCTCAGCAGCAAGAGTATTCCAATATAAAGAAAAATTGAGCCGCCAAAACCCCCACGGGCAAATTTTAGAACCAGAGAATTAAATATTGTTATGCATATGACTAGGAAGATATTTCCGACCTCTATAACCTCAACTGGTATTTGACCGAATGTAAAGAATGGCAGCGATGTCATGCTCTGAGAAAAGTATTTTGATAGGGAGCCTAAGATCACCACTAATGCAACAGTTAATGGCTGTAAGATATATACTACGGCCTCTATACTCTTAGCGACGGAAGCCCTTTTCTTCCTAAACTCCAGAAGCTTAACGCAGCTGTTCCCTAATATTTTGCCAGCCTCAAGCGGATTCGCACCATACAGGAAGGCATCAAGAAACATCTTGTTTATCAAGTATACGCGGTGTGAGGCTGCCTCAGACGATAGGAGACTTAGGACCTTCTCATTACTTATGCCGAGGACCAGTCTCGCATAAGCCCTCTTAACCAGCTTTTTCAGAGGACCAAGCTCCATGTAAAGGACATAGTAGAGGGCGCTCTTTAAGCTTGAGGCTGAGGACATGCTCTCGCCCAAAGACTTTATGAGCGTTGGATAGCTCTCATCTATCCTGTAAATTAGACGCTCAAACCTGTAGGCTATTAAGCCCGGTATTAAAGCGCCAACGCCAACAACCGCAAATCCATATGGTGGGCCCAGATATGAGCCGATAAGGAAGGCTGGTGCTATACATGCGAATGGCAGAGTGACAGAAGCCCTAAATAACCTATAGGGTGCGGGCGGATCTTTCTTATCGATATAGGTGAACTTTTCCTTGGGCACCAATGATATAAAAGCCACCAGCATTGCTATTAACGTTAATGGCGTGATCGCGTAGGCATAATAGATTACATCAGGATTATTTGTGAAGACAACTAGAAGGACAACTATCATTATTATGAAGACTGAGACGCTCTGAAATGTTCCATATATGCCGCCGAAGGTCTCCATGGCTTTTATCGCCCTCTCATAATATCCAGAGTACTCCTCGAACATTGTAGAGGCTTCGAGTTCAAGGTATCCCTTCGGATCTAGGCTCGAGAATATTTGCTCGCACCTAACTAAGACATCTCTAAATGGTGGTTTAGTGGTTGCTGCAATCTTAGCCGTAGCCTTTGTGAAACCATAACCAAACTTTCTAGCTACTTCGCGGATCTTATCAAAGACTTTACTGTAATATCCGTAGTCTTTTGTCTCAGCTATAACCTTAACTAAGTCGTCCGGCCCAACCTCCCCTAGGGAGATGACATGCATATGAATGAGTAATGAAACTAGTAGCTCATCTATCCGCCTTGGAATCTTAAACCTGCCATAGTAGAGGTATGCTAGGAAGGTTATGGCTGCGCTTCCGGCGAAGCCCATCAATAAGAGACTTAGTAGATCACCTCTACTATACAGGTAGATGGATATTGTGAGGAGGGCAAGAATAATGGTTACTGAAAGAATTAGCCTCGGTATTTTATCCAAGGAATGTTGCCTTCCTTAATGTTCTTATAAACTTCTTCCACCCCTCTATTCTCTACCTCCACAACCGTATTCCAGACATCTCTAAAACTCGGGTAGTTCTCGGAGAGAAATCTCAGGATCTCGGCGCGCATGCGAAGCTCCTCATATAGCTTTGGGAGTTTATCCGTTCCCCAGCCCCTGAAGGGTAGAACCTTCGCCTCCAGGAGGAAGCTTGAGCCTGTGAAGCGCAGCTCATCCCTATCCGCATCGTATAAGAAGACTGGCAGGTAGTTTAGGCTGTTCTCCTCCGGGTCATAACCTATAATCTCGTTGACGGAGAGAACCCGTCTAACAAGCTTTAGACCTCTCTTTATCCTATTCTGGAATATTGCTATGTTTAAACCGTTTATGTGGGTTTTTGGCACATTTATTGGTGGGGAGGTTAATCTCTGGAATAATGTTTCTAGGTCGCCAGCATGGATTGTTGATATCACCGGATGGCCAGTTTCAATAGCTTGAAATGCTATCTGTCCCTCCTCGCCCCTAATCTCGCCGACAATTATATAGTCGGGTCTCTGCCTTAAGGCCGCCTTAAGTAGGTCGAACATTGTAACTTTGCTTCCTGTGTGTAGCCGTGTAACCTCTCTAACCCAGTTCTTGTGGGCTAAATTAACCTCCGGGGTTTCCTCGATGCTCACTATTTTTGCATCCGGCCTTATCAGACCAGCGAAGGCATTTAGGCTAGTTGTCTTACCAGAGGCGGTCTCTCCACACATGAAGAATGATACCCCAACCTCTAGGAGCATCCACATGTAGGCCGCCACCATCTCAGAAATAGTCCTCCACCTTATCAGATGGGCAACCGAGATGGGTTCCTTAGGAAACTTCCTTATCGTGAAGTTGCTTCCACGTATACTTATGTCCTCGCCAAAGACTATATTAAATCTTGACCCATCCGGTAGGTGGATGTCAAGTATTGGATGGGTGTAGCTGAGAACCTTTCCATATCGCTCAGCTATGCTCCTAAGCAGAGTATCTATCTCCTCCTTACTTATCTCAAGATTACTCTCGAGCGAACCGAAGAACTTGTGGACCACATATATCTTTCCGGCTCCAGGAACACTCACATCCTCAAGCCATGGATCCGCTAGGAAACAATCTATTATACCGTGGCCCAGCTTCTCCCTTATAAAGTGATAGATGAAGTCCCTCCTTTCTGACTCCGGTATCTTGAGTTTCCCGCTGGAGACAACCCTATTAAATATCTCAAATATTGCTTGCTCCTTTTCCTTCGTTGTCTCAGCAACTATCGATCTCTCAGTTATCTCCTTAGCGAGTATATCCTCAAACTTATCGAGCAAATCCTGGCTTGGCTTCTTAGGTTCGATTATATTATATTTGCCAATCTCTCCCCCAACCTTAACATGCACAAATATTCCTAAGCCAACTGGATATAACACATCTGCTGTTGAGAGATGCAGGGCATCCAGCGCCAGCTCGCTTGGATTAGCTGTGTAAATGGGCCTAAGACCATTAGTCTCAACGTAGGATTTTAGATACGGGAATTTTTGGAGGGCTTCATCGAAAGTCTTTGGTATCTCATATTCATATGGGCTTATAAGGTCCTCCTGAACTTTTCTCGGTCTCTCGCCATTTTTAAGCTGGAGCCTCATTAAACTTTTATCCCCCCTAGTGGCAGAACCCTTAAGCCTAGATGGGGATTGACCTCTAAAATGACGGAGCTCTTTCTCTCGCCTCCAGTTCCCCATAGCTTAACTATTTTCAGTATTTTAACGTCCATGCCGGCAACCTTACCATTAGAGATGACTAAATAGACGTCTGAGGAGGCTTTGAGCTTCATCACCGACTGTTCAGGCAAAAACTGTGGGTGGAATGTTAGGATTATTGTCTTACCACTAGTTACGAGATTTTTCATGCGCGTAACGAATGTTAGGAAGACATGCGGCGGTGTATTCACAGCTAGGACGCTCAAGCTATCAATAACGGCTGCATCATATCGGCTCCTATTGATCTCCAGAAAGTTTCTTGCCACCCTAAAGAAGAGTGATGATAGAAATTTTGTCCATTTTCCGCCTTCAACATGGAGTGGAAAGATTGTGAGGTCACCGCTAACATACTTTAGGAAAGCATCTAAATTTATGGACTTCATCATTCTAAGGTAGTCTTTTGAGGCCGTCTCAGTTGTTATAACGAAAACCTTAAGACCTTCCCTCAGCATTGAATATACTATCTGCTGCGTAAGCACGGTTTTCCCCGCGCCGAACTCCCCCTCAATAGATGCTAGGCATGGGTGAGGGAAGCCGCCGCCTAGGCACCTGTCTAAGTCCGGTATGCCGAGTGATATAACCTTCATACCTCTCTCACACCCTCCCCAATCGCCACCACACCATAATGTGATACAAAAACAATGGTGACTATGCTGTTTAAGGGGATTTCAGGTGCCCCTACGGGCAAATATGCCTCTATTAGGGCCTCTTCATTTGGATTTAGGCTTTTATGGGAGTCTAGGTTAAATGTATAGTTTGTTCCGGCAACCCTAATCTCTACAATATTATATTCCTCTAGGAGATAGAACCTCCAGCAAACATTCCTATAGCCAACTATTAGGCTATTCCAGCTATAGTCTTCCCTCTTGAGGAAGATGCTCTTTGACCCAGTATTCTTTATGGAGAAGCGTATCTTTGAAGCCTCCACACTTTCTACTGACAGTTCAATTCTAACATTGGCGGAGTTTTCATTCTTGAAGGCTAGGTTCTGGAGCTGGGCTAGGGCGCTTATTGTTGAGAGAGCGGCCGCCGATATTACACCAGCGAAAACCAATAGTCCAATCAGAATTATGGTCGAGGATACTATTATAGAGAAGCCCATTTTCCCGCATCCCTCCTTATGGAGGGGCAAAAACGTAGCTGTCAGATAGACCTCTATAGAGGGAGATTTTAACCTCATATAGGCTGGCACTTAACTCGCTCTTTGGATAGACCCTTATTGTGGCGGTCTCGGCAATCTCCCATACGCCATCTCCATCGGAATCCTCTAGGCTGAACCTTCCACTTCCAACATTGGCATCCGGGTCATAGGTATAGAGGGATGCCTTCCCATACTCACCGAAATAAATGTCTATTAGACCAAAGTTTGTTATGGGAATTATGCCAGTATTTTTCGCGTATATTATGAAGTGGGGTGGGTTTGTAGTATCATTTACCGTTGCATATGCTATGGTAACACGTATCTCAAAGGCGCTCTTTGCATCTGATAGGCTCCGCATTATACTGCTCTGCAGGGTTGTTCCACTGTATATTGCGTATGCCGAGAAGCTACTTGCCAAGATGACCGATGATATAAGTATTATTATCTCGCTTAATGTTATTGAGAAGCCCACCCCTTAGCCCACGCCCCATTAAATCTTCTGCTTCTGAGGAGGTTCCTCATTAGGTCGGCTATCTCATCCTGATCTATTTTCACGCCCATTATGTTAGCAATATTATAAATGCTTAGGGCAAGCATATCCTCGGCTATACTTCCTGATTTAGCCCTTTTCGCAACGCTGGCAAGATTGGATATATATGAGGCTGAGCCCTTGGGTATGAAGCCAAAATATTCTGAGTACTCACATATCCTCCTTATACCATCCTCATCAAAGCCTATATCAAGCATCGTATAAATCCATTCTATAAGCGCCAGAGTCCTCTTAAAATCGATTACGACTGGTGGGGCTAGGGCTGGTGTTTCAACAGCCTTCTCAACCTCTATCTTTGGGGCCTCCCCCACCTCCAATTCAGACACAACCATTTTGGGGGACTTTTCCTTCTTTTCCTCCCTCTCCCTAGCCATCCTCTCTATGAGGGGTTTTGCCTCATTTACCTTTGCCAACCCCTCCTCATCTGTTATAAGCTTGAGAAGATTGAAGGGATTCTCAAGCTCACTTATTGTTGACCTTATATCTATAAGCGCTCTTTTTAGATCCTCAACTGTACTTGCAATCTCACCTACACGGTTAATAGCAGACTTGATCTCCTTAATCTCCCGCTCAATCTCTTCAATCTTATCTTTATTCTCGCTCATCCCAATTATCTCCTCTAAGGTTTTGTGAAAACGATACCGCTTTCTCTTCTAGACTAATGATTCTATCACGGGATATTTCATGCTTCTGAAACAAGAGTAGAGACAAACAATATAGACCACAAAATAATCTAAAACATAAAAATAAGGGAAAACTAGCCCTAATCTAATGAAAAACAAAAAATAGGAGGAAAAAATAAAAAGCGGGGAATATTTTTCGACTATCCTAAATCAACATATGCGTTCTCTGGTAATCCAACCGGTATTAGTCTCTCAACTGTCAGCGCAGCGCCTCTACTAGTCCTAACCTCAATCTTAACCTTACTGTAGGATACTAGCACATGCTCATCCCCAAGCTTTATTACGAGGAAGGCTTTTTCATTAACCTCGAGAACGCTATCCCCATCATCGTTATATATTGCGAACATCGCCCCCTCATCACTTAAGAGGCTCGCATTAAGCAGACTATCAACGTTGGTTTCATCGCTTCCATTATATGTTCCCTTATATATGTTTGCTAGAGTGAAGTTCGTGTAGAATACCGAGACTGTAACGGTTTTATTGCTGAGGTCTACTTCCGACTGGCCTACGGCAAGCTTCACCGGTATCACTAAATACTGTATCTTTGACTGACTATTTGTTTTTCCAACGACCGTCCCATCCAGCTGTAGCGAGGATGTTGCTTCACCAACACCTCTATCTATTGTCTCCTTCGCCTTCTGCGCTGAGTAGAAGCCCATATTTATGACGACATATGCAAGCGCAGATGCGATTACGACGAAGGCTATGAGGACTATAGCAGCCTCTATACCAACAATACCGCGCTTACTCTTCAGGAAATTGCGCCATGCCATAAGGTCACCCCATTAGCACTTTTTATTGCTAGATGCCTATAGCTAACCAGCCTTCCTTAGATGGCAGCTGAGGTGGAATTGTTATCTCAATTGTTAGTGGAGCACCCTTCTGCGGTCTAATCTCAATTATAACGTGATCCCTTTCCGCCGGATAGTTTTCATCTTCTGGGACGATTACCAGAAAGCCTTTCTCGTCAGAGTCTAGCGAGTGGTCACCGTCTGAACCGACAATGAATAACACAGCTCCAGGCTTATTCTCTATTGCATCTACTAGTTTATCAAAGTCGACACTAGTCGCGTTAATTGTAGCATCATCGATTCCACCATATATGTTTGGATAAGTTACCTTTCCAACTATAGATAATGTTACCACGGTTCTATTTGCCTCCATTGGGACATATTTGACCCCCAAAGTTTTCAGCGGTATGACTATTGCTGAAACTCCGCTGCTGCTGTTTCCTTTTACTTGTAGTGCTCCATCAACCGTTAGTGGGCAGCTGGCCTCTTGCAGCGCATCCTGTATTGTTTCCTTGCCTCTCTGTGTTGAGAATAGGCCCATGTTTATGACCATGAAGCTGAATGCTGCTGCAACTATGACGAAGGCTATGAGGACTATGGCGGCCTCTATGCCGACCATTCCCCGCTTGCTTCTAAAGAGGTTTTTCCTCACCTTTTTCCTCCCCTCCAAATTTTCCTCGAATAGTGATTCACTCAAATTGCTATATGATGCTGTGCATGTTCCAAAATACTGAGACAATGATTTTTATAACTGAGAAAAATTCTTGAAATGGAAAAACTCGCTTGAAAAAATTCCATTAATTGAAAATAACTTGGAAATTGCTTTTTCGCTTATATGGATTAGGCTATCGCCCATCCTATCGATACCTCCCTATCTTTTTGGATAGCCTCTCCCTCCCTAGTGCATTAGTCCAGCGCTCTTCACTATTCTTTAGGCGCCCGATATTTTGGGCGGTAATCTTAAATCTCTTTAATTGCTCATTCCTCATCTTGGGTTTGAAGGATGAGTTTAGATTCGAGGTTTAAGGATGAGGCCCTCCGGCAATTAATGGTTGAGGTGAGCGCATGTAAAAAGTGCGGTTTATGGAGGTCTCGTAGGAATCCTGTTCTGGGCGATGGGGATCCGAGCTCACCCATAGTCTTTATTGGTGAGGCACCGGGATACTGGGAGGATGTTAGGGGTAAGCCTTTCGTTGGGGCGGCTGGAAGGCTATTGGATGAGATTCTTGGGAAGGCTATGATGCCTAGAAATAGCGTTTACATAACTAATGTTGTGAAGTGTAGGCCTCCGGAGAATAGGGATCCTCTTCCGGAGGAGATCGAGGCATGCAGCCCATATCTTGATAGGCAGCTGGATCTTATAAGGCCCAGAGTCATTGTGACCCTTGGCAGGCACTCAACAGCCTACATATTTTCGAGGGCCAGCATACCCTTTGATGGTATAAGCAGGGTTCAGGGGAAAGTTTATGAGGTGAGTTTCTGGGGGGAGAGAACCTACGTGGTTGCATCCTATCATCCAGCTGCAGCCCTATACAATGTGAGGCTTAGGGGCGAGATAGAGAACACTATCAAGCTAGCGGGGGTTATTCTCGGCCAAGTCTTATCTAAGAGTTGATTTGAAGCCAACCCTATAGGAAAAATAATATATTCTCTAGGTTGGTAATAGTTGTGAGGTGCTGATGGATGTTTATTGGCTTTTTAACAGCGCCCCTAAAAGACTGGCCCCTAGAGAAGATTGTTGATTGGGCATCCTCGAATGGATTTAAGGGCTTAGAGGTTCTTGTCTCGCCAAGCCTAAAACAGATCGATGTTGACCGCGTCCTATGTGGTGGAGCTGGCGAGATTAGGCGCCTCCTCTCCGGGAAAGACTTGAGAATCTCAAGCTTAGCCTTTTATAGCATAAGGATACTTGAGGATGAGGGCGAGCAGGGTTTTCTCTCTAGGGTTATTGATGCAGCTTCAGTCTTAGACATCGGTGTAGTCTGCACCTTTGCCGGCGGACCAGTTGGGGGAAAGAATAAAATGCAGACTTTAAGGGAGGATTTTCCAAGGGTCTTCGGGCCCCTTGTTGATAGGGCTAGGGAGCATGGTGTGAAGTTAGCCTTAGAAAACTGGTATGCAACTAACCTTCAGGGCCTAGATCATTTCCAGGCGGCTTTCAATAGTATACCGGATAGGACTTTAGGCCTAAACTTTGATCCATCACACCTTTTCTGGCAACAGATAGATTATATTGAGGCCGTTCACATGTTTGGTGAAAGAATCTACCACACGCATGCTAAGGATACTGAGATATTACCCTTCAGGCTTAGGTATGTTGGTGTTTTAGGTGGGGGATGGTGGAGGTATCGGATACCGGGCTGGGGTGGAATAAACTGGCATGCATATATAACGGCCCTGAAGGAGGTTGGCTACAATTATGTTCTTAGCATAGAGCATGAGGATCCATTCTTTACCATTGAAGACGGCTTAATCAGCGGGAGAAAGTTCCTAGAGAACCTCCTTCTCACCGGCAAATAGGTGGCCACCCATCATTCTATGCCTAGGCTCCTCCTAGCATTCGCTATTAGGTCGGCGAGTATACTGTAAACTCTCACCGAATCCTCCATCCTAAGAACTATCACTGTCTCAGTGTAGCAGCTTATTGTCTCCTCAATATTTATTTGCCTCCTTGCTATGGCGCTATAAAAATCCGCGATGCAGCCGGGTGTATCAACAATCTCCCGGGGACTCTGGATTATCACGGCCGCCAGATTCCTCTTTTCATCAAGTATCTCCGAGCCTTCGAACCTTGAGCGCATCTCACCAAAGATCCTTTGGTCGGCTATCAGCGTTAGTGTCGTTGCTCCCTCTAAAACCTGGATGAATGCTTCCGGAAACTCGGTCAGTATTATCCTAGCCCTCTCAAGATTCCTCCTAGTCTTCTCTAGGGATATCTTCGCCAGATTAGTCCTAATCGTTATGATGCTATCGGCTATGATCCTTAAATGCTCCCTAGACGGCCTATACCTCACCCTCGCACGCTTAACCGAAGTTATCATACCCTCCAAAGTTACTTTCCTACCGAGAATCTCCTCGGCTTTTGGCTTTAGTAGGCGTGCAACGGCGCTTAGGTTTGCATATCCCCTCTCGAGGGCGTCTTGGATTGGTGGATCCCTGTCTATAAGATATTGGACTGCTTTAGCCAGAGATAGTTCGGCCAATATTGGTCACTTTTAACTCCTTTAAGCCACAATTTTAGTCAAAAAGCACATATATTTAATCCTTATCTTTTTCACCGGTTAATTCCCCGGAGCGATGGTTAGGTTGAGGAGGAAGATTGTCCTAGCATATTCGGGTGGCCTAGATACATCGGTGCTCATAAAGTGGCTTCAGGAGAAGTATGATGCTGACGTTATAACAGTGACGCTGGATGTTGGGCAGAAGGAGGATTTAAAGGCTATTGAGGAGAAGGCCCTTAAGCTCGGAGTCCTAAAACATTACTCCATAGATGCTAGAGAGGAGTTTGCCAGAAACTACGTTTTTCCAGCAATTAAGGCAAACGCCCTATATGAGGGGAAGTATCCGGTCAGCACAGCTCTATCCAGGCCCCTCATAGCCTCAAAGCTAGTTGAGGTTGCTGAGAAGGAGGGGGCAGATGCAGTTGCACATGGATGCACCGGTAAGGGCAATGATCAAGTACGTATAGAAGTCTCAGTTAAGGCTCTAAATCCAAACCTGAAGGTTATAGCGCCGGTTAGGGAATGGAATATGACAAGGGATGCCGAGATAGAGTTCGCCAAAAAACATGGAATACCAATACCAGTAGACCTGGATAAACCATACAGCATAGACCAGAACCTATGGGGCCGCTCAATAGAGTGCGGTGTGCTCGAGTATCCTGAGAAGGAGCCCCCTGAGGATGCTTTTGAGTGGACCCTCCCGCCGGAGAAGGCGCCGGATAAACCAGAATACTTAAGTATAGAGTTTGAGTGCGGGGTTCCAGTAGCCCTAAACGGTAGGAGTATGGGGCCTGTCGAGCTCATCGAGAGTCTCAATGAGATTGCTGGTAGGCATGGTGTTGGGCGCATAGATCATATGGAGGATAGGCTGGTTGGGATAAAGTCTCGGGAGGTTTATGAGTGCCCAGCTGCAACCGTCCTCATAGAGGCGCATAAAGACCTAGAGAAGATGGTTTTAACTAGGCATGAAATCTTATTCAAGCAGCACATTGACGCCGAATGGGCCTTCTTGGTCTATGCTGGATTGTGGATGGAGCCCTTAAGGGAGGACCTTGAAGCCTTCATAAATAAGACGCAGGAGAGGGTTACTGGCGAGGTTAGAGTTAAACTTTATAAGGGTGGACTGTGGGTTGTTGGCCGCTCATCACCATACTCACTCTATGACATACATTTAGCCACATATAATATTGACACAACATTTAATCAGGCATCATCAGCAGGCTTTATTGAGCTATGGGGCCTCCCAACAAGGGTTGCCAAGGCCATAAAGAGGCTTGGAAGGATCGGTTAGTATGTCCGAGCTGCTTCGGGGCGGAAGGATATCGACCTCTAGGAAAGACGTTATTGAGTTTACTTCATCAATGAAGAGTGATATTAAGCTGCTTAAACACGTCGTGAACATTAATAGGGCCCACATAATAATGCTGATGGAGAATGGCATAATCAGTTTGTCTGATGGCTCAAGGATTTTGGGGGCGCTAATGGGGCTAGAGGATAGGCTGGCTCCCAGATCGGATATAGAGGACATTCACATGCTGGTTGAGGAGGAGGTTATAGGATGTGTTGGCATGGATGTTGGCGGAAACCTCAACCTCGCCAAGAGCCGAAACGATCAGGTTGCAACCGCAATAAGAATGGCGTTAAGGGAGGAGATACTCGCCATAGCCGATGAAATCATGGGGCTGCAGGCGGCTCTACTGGATCTGGCCGAGAATAATATCGACGTGATTATTCCGGGCTACACGCATCTCCAGCCAGCCCAGCCGACAACCTTCGCGCACTATTTAATCGCGCAGTTCGATATTTTTGGGAGGGACTTAAGGAGGTTATTTGATGCCTACGGCCGTATTAATCTATCCCCAATGGGCGCTGGGGCCCTCGCCACAACAAGCTTTCCGATTAGCCGTGAGAGGGTTGCTGAGCTATTGGGCTTTGATGGGCTTGTTGAGAACTCCATAGACGCTGTTGCCTCTAGGGACTTCCTCCTCGAGGCTTTAGCCGCACTATCGGTTCTGGCCGTTGATGTGAGCCGGTTCGCCGAGGACCTAATCTTATGGGCGTCGATGGAGTTCGGCTTAATAGATCTCCCGGATGAGTTCACTTCGACGAGCAGTATAATGCCCCAAAAGAAGAATCCGGATGTTCTTGAGGTTATAAGGGCTAGGATGGGGCTTGTTATAGGAGATTTTGTGGCTGCCTCAACAATACTGAAGGGTCTGCCATCAACGTATAACCTAGACTTTCAGGAGGCAACTCCAAAACTTTGGAGTGGAACAGAGGTTATGTCCAGCTCATTAAGGATGCTCGCCGAGGTTATCAGAAACGTAAGGGTTAGGGTGGATTTTAGGTGTAAGCCCACCCTAAGCTTTTTAGTAGCAACGGAGCTTGCGAATATGCTCACTAGAATCTATAAGGTTCCATTCAGGGTTTCTCATAGGATAGTTGGGGCTCTAGTTAGGAGGTTGGTGGATGAGGGAAGGAGTCTCTCTGAGACCACACCAGATCTCTTAGCGAAGGTATCTTTGGAGCTTCTAGGCTCGCCATTAATTGTTAGGGATGAAGATCTACGTAGGGCCATCAGCCTAGATGGTTTCATAGAGTCCCATAATGTTAGGGGAGGGCCCTCTAGGAGCGAGGTTGGGAGGATGCTCTCGGCTAGAAGGGAGATACTTAATCAATGTAGGTGTGAGCTGGCATCTAAGAGGGAGAGGATTGTGGATTCGATCACCACACTCAACTCGATAGCCGAGTCATATGCCGCCCAAATATTCCACCCAGCCACCCAAGAGGACCGAAAAGTTTAAATTCACGTTTCTCCAGTGCTTGAGGAAGGGTTCGTTGGAGAGCAGTAAGAGCCCCAGAAGAGCCAGAAAGGCCGGGAAGGCCGGCAAAGCCGTTCTCGTTCTTGAGGATGGATCCTTCTTCATTGGTAGGGGCTTTGGAGCCGTAGGGAAGGTTTCGGGTGAGGTTGTCTTCTCAACGGGTATGGTTGGCTATCCAGAGTCGCTAACGGACCCATCATATTATGGGCAGATCCTAACCCTAACATATCCACTTATTGGAAATTATGGTGTCCCAGCATACGATCCCGACGAGTTTGGCATCCCAGTAAGCTTCGAGTCCATGGGGATCAAGGTCACCGGGCTCGTTATCCAAGAGCTATGCACCAAACCCCACCACTGGGCATCTAAGAGAACTCTAGATGAGTGGCTTAGGAGTGAGGGTGTCCCGGGAATATATGGGATAGATACTAGGCGCCTAACAAAGAAGCTCCGTGAGAAGGGTGTCATGTTAGGTATACTAGAGGTATGCGTGGAGGGTGAGGAGCCAAACATAGATAGGCTACTTGAAGAGGTTAAGAGAGTTGAGGATCCTAATAAGCGTGACCTAGTCGGCGAGGTCACGATTAAGGAGCCAATTTACTATGACTGTGGTGGAAAAACAAGGATTGTTCTGGTAGATTGTGGTGTAAAGGCTGGCATAATAAGATGCTTACTTAAGCGCCAAGTAGACATTGTGAGGGTTCCATACAATCTCTCAGCCGAGGAGATCCTAGAATATAAGCCTAATGGTGTCCTAATCAGTAATGGCCCCGGTGATCCAAAGAGGTGCGTTAGGACAATAGAGGCCGTTAGGGTTCTTGCTGAGGAGAATATGCCGATTATGGGAATATGCCTAGGGAATCAGATTCTATCCCTAGCCATGGGGGGCGACACGTATAAGCTGAAGTATGGGCATAGATCCCAGAACCAGCCGGCCTACGACCTAAAGACCGGCCGATGCTATATAACAATACAGAATCATGGATACGCCGTTAGGGCAGAATCCCTAGAGAAGACCAACCTAGAATGCTGGTTCATAAACGCGAACGATAAGACCGTTGAGGGAGTAAAATTCAAAAGTGGCCCCTCATTTGCAGTTCAGTGGCATCCGGAAGCCTCTCCAGGACCCTACGACACAGAGTTTCTCTTCGACGAGTTTCTTAAGAGGGCTAGGAGGGCGGCATAGAACATGCCTAGGTTTGAGTGGGTGCGTAAGGTTCTAATCCTAGGGAGCGGTGCAATAAAGATTGGCGAGGCGGCTGAATTCGACTACTCTGGGAGCCAGTGCCTAAAGGCGCTTAGGGAGGAGGGTATAGAGACAGTCCTAGTCAACCCGAACATTGCGACCATTCAGACGGATCCTAGACTGGCGGGTAAAGTCTACCTCCTACCAGTCATACCGGAGTATGTAGAGAAGGTTATTGAGAGGGAGAGGCCGGATGGGATAATGCTTGGATTCGGCGGCCAAACAGCCCTAAACTGCGGAGTCCAGCTGGCTAAGAGGGGCATCCTAGAAAAGTATGGTGTGAAGGTTCTGGGGACATCCGTCGAAGCCATTGAGAGGGCATCTAATAGGGAGCTTTTTAGGCAGACTATGCTTAATGCTGGCATACCGGTTCCCAGGAGCAGGTCTGCAACATCTATTGAGGGGGCTATTGAGGCCGCTGAGGAGATAGGCTACCCAGTCATGATTAGGGTTGCCTATACTCTGGGCGGTAAGGGTACAGGCGTCGCCCACAACAAGCACGAGCTTGTTGAGATTGTCAGTAGGGGCCTAACCCATAGTATGATTAGTCAGGTTCTGGTTGAGGAGTATATTGGGCATTGGAAGGAAGTCGAGTATGAAGTTATGAGGGACTATCAGGACAACTGCATAACTGTCTGTAACATGGAGAATTTTGACCCAATGGGCGTTCACACAGGCGACTCAATAGTCGTCGCGCCCTCGCAAACCCTAACAAACCGCGAGTATCATATTCTGCGCTCAGCATCTATTAGGGCTGTTCAAGCCCTAGGTGTTGTCGGCGAATGCAATATCCAGTGGGCTCTGCACCCAAGGTCCGAGGAGATAAGGGCCATAGAGATCAACCCAAGAATGTCTAGGAGCTCAGCCCTAGCCAGCAAGGCCACTGGTTATCCGCTCGCTTATATAGCCGCTAAGCTGGCAATAGGTTATACGCTTCCGGAATTAGTCAACAAGGTTACCGGAATAACAACAGCATGCTTCGAGCCAGCCCTAGACTATATTGTCGTTAAGATCCCACGATGGGACCTAAAGAAGTTTAGGAATGCTGACCGACACATAGGCACGCAGATGAAGTCTGTCGGAGAGGTTATGGCTATCGGAAGAACATTCGAAGAGGCCCTCCAGAAGGCTGTTAGAATGCTCGATATAGGAAAGATTGGCCTTGTCGCCAATAATGATGACGATGAGCCTGAGCCCCTAGAAGCCATAAAAGACTGCCTAAAAAATCCAACCGATGAGCGCCTCTTCAAGATCGTTAAAGCCATGAAGATGGGCATGTCAATTAGGGAGATTTACCGCCTGAGCGGGATAGACCCATGGTTCCTCTACAAGATTAAGAACATTATTAATATGGAGAAGAGGCTTAGAAGACTCAAGATTGATGATGAGAATGCGCCTGAAGTTATTAGGGAGGCTAAGCGCTTAGGCTTTTCGGACGCCCAGATCGCTAAGTGTATGGGTTTAAGCGAGGATGAGGTTAGGCGCTTCCGAAAAGCTCATGGAATAACTCCAGTCGTGAAGCAGATTGACACATTGGCCGCTGAGTGGCCCGCCAAAACAAACTATTTATATATGACATATAACGGGGATGAGGACGATATTAAATTTGATTTAGGAAAGAAGAAGGTTATTGTTCTCGGCGCGGGCGTCTTCAGGATTGGCTCAAGCGTTGAGTTCGATTGGAGTGGCGTCAATACGATCTGGGCCCTAAAGAAGCACGGTGTGGACGAGGCTATAATGATCAATTATAACCCGGAGACGGTTTCAACCGACTATGACATATCGGATAAGCTGTATTTTGAGGAGCTAACCCTAGAGAGGGTTCTCGATATTTATGAGAAGGAGAAGCCTCTAGGAGTCGTGGTTAGCGTTGGCGGGCAGATTCCAAACAACTTAGCGCTTAAGCTCTCTAGGGCCGGTGTAAATATAATTGGAACATCAAGTGAGAGTATAGATGCAGCCGAGGATAGATCGAAGTTCAGCGCACTACTCGATAGATTAGGCATACCGCAGCCAAAATGGAGTAAGCTAACCACGATTGAGGAGGCTGAGAAGTTCGCTGAGGAGATAGGCTACCCAGTTCTCGTCCGGCCAAGCTATGTCCTCTCCGGATACGCCATGAGGGTTGCATATAGCAGCAGGGACCTCAGAGATTATCTTGAGCTGGCAGCTAAGGTCTCACCCGAACACCCAGTTGTAATCTCAAAGTTTATTGAGGGGGCTAAGGAGGTTGAGGTTGACGGGGTCTCGGACGGCGAGGATGTTCTGATAGGTGCCATTATAGAGCATGTGGAGCAGGCGGGGGTTCATAGCGGAGACGCTGTGATGAGTATACCACCTCAGTCCCTAAGTAGTAACGTCATCAAGAAGATTGAGGATTACACTGGTATGATTGCTAGGGCCCTAAAAATTAAGGGGCCATTCAACATACAGTTCCTTGTAAAGAATGGTGAGGTCTCGGTTATAGAATGTAATCTTAGGGCTTCCAGATCCCTCCCATATGTAAGTAAGAGTAGGGGCGTGAACCTAATAGAGGTTTCAACAGCCATAATGTTTGGGAAGACCCTTAAGGAGCTTGGCCTACTCGAACTCCCACCAACACCATATGTTTCAGTTAAGGTTCCACAGTTCAGCTTCATGCGATTAAGTGGTGCAGATCCAGTCTTAGGCGTTGAAATGATGAGCACCGGTGAGGCCGCATGTATAGGTGAGAATTTCGCTGATGCGCTCTTAAAGGCTCTCCAGTCCGTTGAGTTCACTATACCAAATGATAATGGTGCGGTTCTAATCACTGTTGGCGGCGAGGAGATGAAGCGTAAGATAATTCCATTGGCTAAGAGCCTAAGCGATCTGGGCTTCAGGATTTATGCAACTGAGCATACAGCCGACGCGTTGCATAAGGCTGGGCTGAGAAACATCACTGTCCTCCATAAGGTTAGTGAACCATCGAGAAAACCAAACATAATAGACTATATAGTCCAGCACAAAATAGACCTAGTCATTAATATTCCAGCCCCAACAGCTAACCCAGAGAGCGATGTCTCCGGCATACTTAGGGATGAATACATTATTCGGAGACTGGCTGTTGAATACAATATTCCAATAGTCACAACCCTCGAATTAGCCTCAGCCATAATTAAGGTCCTCAAGTATAGGAAGAAGAGCGAGATAATCATCCGCTCACTAAACGAATACATGGAGAGCCTACCACTAAAATACTGGTAGAGAAAACGCTCTCCAGACAAAAAAGGGAAATTTTTGAGCCTAAGCAGCGTTCCAGTCCTTTGAAACGCCGCGTTTCACAGTGTTCCTTAACTAAGACTTTTTGTAAATTTATACTTGGTGATCGGGTATGGCGTGTAGGTGTAGGAGAATTGCAACGTTAATGCTGCTCCTATCTTTGGCACTGGCACCCATGCTGGCCGCTGCGGAGCCGAGGGGTAACTTTGGGTTAGGCTTGGGCGGATCCTCCCTAGAGAATAGGGCGGAGGCCATGCTTTATGTGGCTGATAAGGCTAAGGTGAGGGTTGAGGCCCTGCTAAACTCTATTCTCGCAAATGATACATTGAGGGCAATGATTGACGAAGCAGACTTAGCAGATGCTCTAGAGATGGCGAATGAAACCTTCAATTTGGGCGTGGATACCCTTGAGCTTGCTCACTCATCCTATGAGGATGGAAATTATACGGGTGCAATATCGCTTGCGCTGGAGGCCATGGGCTACTTCCGCGATGCCTACAAGGAGCTCAGTAATATTTTATGTAAGATAGGGGTCTTGAAGAGCGAGGTTATTGATGGGTGGGGGCTGCTCATAGCCATCCAATGCGCCCTAAATAGGATAGAGAAGATGAGAGAGGCCTTCGAGAGGATAGCGAATAGAACTGGTATAGACATATCTAACGCCACGGCGAAGCTAAGCGAGGCAGAACAGATTCTGAATATTACTAGGGCTAGGGAACTGCTCCAGCAGGGAAATGTCACAGAGGTTGCGCAGATGCTTAAAGAGGCGAATAACTTGATTTGTGAGGCCTTCAAGGAACTTAAGCTTGCGATTAGGGAGATGATAGCCAATAGAATAGAACAGTTTAAGGGGAAGCTTAATCAAATACGCGAGAAAATTAGGGAGCGCCTCCAAAACAAGGGCATATCTGAAGATGAGTTTTATAGGCGGTGGAATTTTAGTAGGGCTGAAGACTTCTGGAGGAAACAAATGGAAATTATGGAGAGTATTAGGGCCCGCTTCATGGAGATGGGAAGAATGAATGCGACAGATATGGAGACGATTAGCAGAAGATTACGTGAGGTCCGCCTAGAGCTTGAGGTTAGACTCCGAGAGCGCGAGGGTGTGGGATCTATTGAGGTTGATGTTGAGAAGATTGATGGGGTTGTTGTGCGTCGGAGAGTAACTGTAAATCTGAGGGTGACCGTTAGAAATACCGGAAACATAACGCTGATATTCCCAAACCTAGCCTTCGGAGTCATAGTTGAGAGAGAAATAAATGGCGAATGGAGATTTTACTATTCGCCCTTCTCAGCACAAGCCCTCAGAGTCCTAGAGCCCGGAGAAACCGGGGAGGTAAGGATTCATCTTGGAGGCGCCGAGTTTGGCAAATATAGGGTAGTTGTGCAAGCATTTAGGCCGCAGATCACGGGATACGCCGAGTTTGAGCTACCATGAAAAGTGGCTAGGCCAGCCTAATGCTTCCCTACTTTAGTTCAACAACATTTTGGAGCCCAACTTTTCTAACCCTAACCACGCCCTGCTTTTCTAGGCGCTTTATTAAGCGCCACATGCTTGTTCTTGGTATATGTGGAAACCTCTCCCTTAGCTCGGCCTCTAGAGCCCTCCCTCCCCTTTCTTTAATGAAGCGTATGACCTCAGCTTCCTCATCTCTTAAGAGCCTAACCGCCCTCCGCCCCCTAATATATAAGAACATGATGGCGGCTAAGCACGCGGCTGCTATTCCAGCAAATACGTACTCGATTGGAATAAGCTGCCGATACTGTTGGTTCTGATCGGGTGTGGGCGGTGCTGGTGGGCTGGGCGGCTGTATAGGTATCTCATAGTCGATCTCCCATTCACCGGGATACAGGTCGATCTCAATAATATTGTCTCTAGTCCTTATGGCTGATGGAATATTATTAAAATATATTATTGTTGTATTCTCGGGGAATAGGACTGTTAGATCGAAGGGTGCGGTTAACTTCAGAGTCCAGAGGTTGAGCACTTTAGATGTTAGTCCAGTGGTATCATATTCTAGTGTGACCTTAGCCGCGCCCAAACAATATACCGTTATATTTTTCTCAACTAGCTCGTAATCTAGTGGATCACCATTCTCATCTAAGACCAATATATTACCCACGGTCTCTTGGGGCGATAGAAGTGGGAGCGATATTAGGGGTTCAGTCTCATTAACGGAAACATCAAGGGCAACATGAACAACCCCATCCCTATAAACACTTAAAATAGCCTTCTCAACCACATAGATATCCTCAGCCAGCGAGGAGATAGTGGACGAGAGGAGAATAAACGCTAGCACGGCGATTGCAAGCGGCCGCCATATACTCATGAAGCCCACCAGAGAGGAGATTTTAATTCCCATCTTAAAAGATTTGTGAATTTAATTTGGCATCCACTCACTCAAAGAAGTCCAATCCCTCAACCAGATATTTCCTCACAGTATTCTCATTAATTTCTATGCCAAGACCCGGCTTATCTGGAACGTTAACGAATCCATCTTTAATTAGCGGTCTCTCTATGCCTTCAACGAAGGCTTCCCATTCGGCTACATGGGCCGCATGATGCTCGAAGGCTATGAAGTTCTTTGGCATGGCGGCTGCTGCGTGGACGTTTGCCATGAAGGCTATTGGCAGACTATAGTTGTGTGGGGCTATGAGAACCCCGTAGAGGTCGGCGAACTCAGCTATCCACTTGAGCTCATATATTCCGCCAACGTCTGAGACGTCCGGGGCAACTATGTCAACAGCATGTTTATCTATTAGGTCTCTGAAGCCATATCTTAGGAATATTTGCTCCCCCGTCAGTATTGGAGTAGTCGTCCTCATTGAGAGCATCCGATATAGCCGGACTTCAGTATATGGTGAGCCGTCGCCAGTAAGTAGGTCCTCAGCCCACATGAGATTGAATGGCTCTAGGGCCTTAGCCAATCTCAGAGCCGAAGGATAGCTCTGTCCCGGGCCGCAGTCTAACGCTAGGCCGATCTCATCGCCTAAAACATCCTTTAGGGCGCTTACAATAGCTATCTCGGACTTCAGCCCGCGCTCGGTCACATGCCCCCTAGTCGGATATATCCTCTCAGCCTCGAAGGATCCTCCGGGAACGCTTAGGAGCTGCCCACCGTGGAAGCCGATATCAAACTTTAGTATGGTGAAGCCCTCGGGAAGCGACTTCATACGCCTAGCCTTCTCAGCATAGGCCTCGGGGGTATACATTGATGCCGGATCCTTCGGATTTAGGGGTATGCCAGCCCCACAGTCACAGTAAACCCTAACCCTATCACGGACCTTGCCCCCAAGAAGCCTATATACTGGTAGGCCGAGGGCCTTTCCAGCGATATCCCAAAGGGCCATTTCAATGGCGCTTAGGGCTGAACCCCAAGGCTTAAAGCCCCCTAGATGCCTAATCCTAGACATTAACCCCTCTATGTTTGTTGGGTCACGGCCAATCACATAGTTCTTTAGGTATAGGACGTGCTCTCTAGGGCAGTGAGCCTCCCCATACCCGCAGATCCCTTCATCCGTATCAACCCGTACAATCCCTAGTTTACCTAGACCCGGAACATTAACAACGGCAACCTTTAAATCCTTTATCTTCAATCTAACACAGCCCCCTAACCAAACCAAGTTAGTTATACGAGGCCTAAGGCATATATTACTTATATTATTTACCGATCTCAAGCCCTAGGAGATTCCGCCGGGGAAGCGATCACCTTAAATAGTGTCTGGGTAAAAGAGAAAGAGTAACCTTAAAGAGTGGTTTGGAGATGTCCCTGAAAGATTATATTAGGGAGCTTAGGGCGATCCCAACGGCATCATTATCAGACGCCCTAAACCAGATAGACATAAACGGAACATTAAATGTTCACTTCAACCGGGTCTTAGAGGGCATTAGGATAGTTGGCCCAGCCGTCACCGTGCTCGATAAATATTCTAATAGGCGCGTTCCCCCCATAGAGGCGATAGAAGCCATAGATAATGCCGAGAGGGGCTCAGTTTTAGTTAGGGCCATTGAGGGTGGTGAGGCATGCGACATAGCACTCTTCGGCGGCCTAATGGCCCTCTCATCTAAGGTTAGGGGACTTGAGGGGGCCGTCATGTGCGGCGCAATAAGAGATTTTAGGGAGATTAAGGATATGGGATTTCAGGTTTTCTATAGGTTCCTATCACCCAACACTTCCATTGGGAGAACCGAGGTTAAAGCCGTTAATGTTCCAATAGAATATGGTGGGGTTAGGATAAATCCGGGCGACATAGTTGTCGGCGATGATGATGGCATAGTCATAATACCTAGGGATAGGCTGGCCGAGGTTATAGAGAGAGCCAAGCACATAGATGAGTTGGAGAGGAGGGAGGCTGAGGAGATAAGGAGGGGCAGACCCTTCTCGCAGGTAATAAGGGAGTATTCTAGGGTTTAAATCTCTCTAGGAAATCCTCAACCTCACGCCTTCTCGGTATTGGCGCAACGGCCCCTAAACCCGTAGTCGTTAGGGCGCCGACGGCATTAGCAAATACACCAACCTCCCCAAGAGGTTTACCCTCCAAGAATCCAACGATGAAGGCTCCATCGAATGCGTCACCTGCACCCGTTGTATCGACAACATTAACTCTAAAGCCCGGGGCCATAATTTTTTCCTTACCGTCGAATATGAGGCAGCCTTCCCCACCCAATTTTATGACGATTATCTCTGGCTTAGCAATAGAGCATATCCTATTAATGATGGCGCCAACATCATCTTCATTATAGAGTAGGAGCATATCTTCCTTACTAGCAAAGACTATGTCAGCCATCCTCAAAGCCTCCTCAATATGAGGCCTAGCATGCTCAGGAGGCCAGAGCCTAGGCCTATAATTCACGTCGAAGCTGAAGATTCCACCGTGCTCCCTAACGATCTCGGCCGCCCTGAGAACAGTCTCCCTGCAGCTATCGCTTATAGCCATAGATATCCCACTTGAATGGAAGACTTTTAAGCCGCTTAAGTATTCGTGGTTTAGGTCTGATGGCGAGTAGTGGCTTGCAGCAGACCCCCTGCGGAAATATGTAAAGTCATGTCTGCCATCCGGCATAAGCGATATGAAATATACACCTGTGAAGCCTCCCCTCTCAACTATAACCTGTGATGTGTCTATGCCCTCACTCCGCCAGAGATCTAAGAACGATGCGCCGAACTCATCATCTCCGATGCGGCATATATATCCCGCCCTACCACCCAACCTTGCAACCGCAACAATAAAGTTTGATGTGTCCCCGCCCCAACCCCTCTTAAACATCCAAACATCTTTAAGTCTCCCAATCTCAACAGCGCAGAACTCAACCATGGGCTCGCCGAAACTGGCCACCTCAATCACACTAACCACCACACGACAATAGCATTAAAGGGAAAGATAAAAATAATCTAATTTAGGCGGCCGCGGGATGGATTTCATGAGGATGTAGGCTGCTTGAGGACATAAACATAATAATGGTTCACTATAAATGTTTTTATGGTGGTATAGTTTTTGGGTTACATCCACCTTTACACCGGCGATGGAGAGGGAAAATCCATAACGGCCTTCGGTCTAGCCTTAAGGGCCATTGGACACGGATATAAGGTTATAATAATTCAGTTTATGAAGGGGCGCAAGGATATCGGCGAATACAAGATTTGGAAGAGGCTCGCACCACAATACGAAATTCATCAGTTTGGGAGAAAAGAGTTCATAGACCTAAATAGGCCGGATCCAGTGGATTATGTGCTCGCTAGGAGGGCTCTTGAATTCGCTAAGAAGGCGATTAGAAGAAGGCCGCGCCTACTAATATTGGATGAGATAAACCTAGCGGTCTCAATTGGGCTGGTTAGACTAGAGGATGTTCTTGAACTATTAAATAATGTGCCAGAGCCAACCACGGTCGTCTTGACCGGTAGGAATGCACCTAAAGAGCTTATTGAACGGGCTGACCTAGTAACCGAGATGAGGGAGATAAAACATCCTTGGAAGAGGGGTGTTCAGGCTAGGAGGGGAATAGAATACTAAAGTGCGCGGGAATGTTAGGATTTAGTCTGCTCCCTCCGTTCTTTAGCCGCCCCCTCACAGTAAACAAGGTATAAGAATGCCAGTATTAGGGCGACGAATATTAGTGCTGGTAGGATGACGAAGCCGAATACATTAAAGAATCCTTCCGCAGCCATATTAATACATCTCCGGAAAAGAATAATTTTGGGATCATATATTTAAGGTGTTGCCTTTTTCCATTCGCTCATGAGGAAATCATACATTTCATCACTCTCCTCAATCTCATCGTACCAACCCAATGCCTCAGCAATCCTCTGCCCAATTAGGTGATAGCATAGGTGGGCTTTCCGACTCATAACGTGAAAGTAGAAGTCGTCGCATGAGCAGAATCCAGCGTCTGGCATAACAATATAGTCCCTCTCTCTTCCAACAACAATCCACATAACTCTGCCGCTGGGCTTAAAAATATACTTCTTGACCCTATTATCCCTAACTGCCTCCCAAGCCTTCTGGAACCTTGAGCCGAAGATCATGGCTAGGCGGGTTAAATGTTCACCAGTGATCTTACCAGCCCTCTTAACCTCCTCGCAAATCTTATCTAGGTCTGTGCTCTCAGACTCCCCGTTCATGAATGGCTCATCCAGAATAATAATTGTTTTGGGCGCGAAATAAACTTATTCGCATAGAAACGGCAACATTACCCCTCATATCTGCAATGGATCATCACAGCTCAGCCCGTCCATCGCAAATCATTGGGGCAAATAAAATATTACTACTCACCTAAATAAATCCTTATTTTTCTGGCGCACCCCTTCATCCAGAAAAAATTTAATTTTCCGCTGAGTTATAATTGCGGTATCGCGAATAAAAAGTTGCGGAGTGATGCTGATGGAGGAGTTTTTACCTCTGGCCTCTGAGGAGGAGCTTAAGGAGGAGATATGTAAGACGATGAGGAGGCTATTTAATAGGGGCTTAATCTCAGCGTTGGGTGGGAATATAAGTGCACGGCTTCCCGGAGCCAGCGAGTTTTGGATAACACCAAGCGGGGTCTTTAAGGGCGAGCTGGAGACTGAGGATTTAATTAAGGTGGATTTGGAGGGTAGGGTTATTGAGGGCTACCTAAGACCTTCCATAGAGACCCCATTTCATGCCATGATATATCGGAGGAGGGCAGATGTAAATGCGGTTGTGCATAGCCATAATCCCATAGCAACTGGACTTGCACTAGCCGGAATAGAGATTAAGCCAGTAACTGTTGAGGCCGCCGTTGTCCTTAGGCGGGTTCGGATTGTTCCTTGGGCTTTCCCAGGAACCGATGCCTTAGCCAAGCTTGTCGGGGAGTATATTGAGGGTGCAAGGGCTCTCGTCCTAATGAATCATGGCGTGGTAGGTGTTGGGAGCAACCTACTTGAGGCTGAGACCATAGTTGAAACCCTAGAGGAAGTTGCAACAGCTCAGTTTGTTGCATCCATGTTTAAGAGGGATCTGCCGCTTATACCGGAGGAGGACATGGAGCTAATAAAGAGGTTATATGGAGTTTAGCTAGGGGATTTTAATGTACGGCTACATTGGAAGAATATTGAGGATCGATTTATCCTCTGGAGAAATCAAGAGGGAAAATATTAGTGAGGAGATTCTAAGGAAGTTTATCGGCGGAGTCGGTCTAGCGGCGAAAATAATATATGATGAGGTTAATCCAGAGACCTCCCCATTTGACCCAGAAAATAAGTTGGTATTTATGACTGGACCACTAACTGGGACTATGGTTCCATGCACCGGCCGATATGTTGTCTGCGCTAAATCGCCCCTAACGGATGCTTGGGGTGAAGCCCACGCGGGCGGCTTCTGGGCTCGGGAGCTGAAGAGGGCTGGATATGATGGCATAGTTTTTGAAGGTAGGTCGGAGAGACCGGTCTACGTGGTCATTGACGATGAAGATGTTAGGATAGAAGATGCAAGCCACATGTGGGGTGAGGGATGCCTAAATGTTGAAGATCGAATAAGAAGAGATCTCGGCGAGTCATTCAGGGTTGCATGCATTGGGCCAGCTGGGGAGAGACTTGTGAGGTTCGCATCAATAATTGGTGATGAGGGTAGGGCGGCTGGAAGATGCGGGATGGGCGCGGTTATGGGATCAAAGATGCTGAAGGCTATAGCTGTAAGGGGTTCTCGTGAGATCCCAGTTAAAGATCCGGAGCGCCTCAGGAATGTTCTTAGGAGGATATATCCGCAAATAATGTCCTTCCCAACAACTCAGATATATGCCTCCTACGGGACCAGCGGTGAACTCCTATCTTTCTATGAGTATGGAGATGCCCCAGTAAAGAACTTTTCAGTAGGCAGATGGGCTGAGATTGATCATATATCTGGTGAGACCTATAATAAAATGATGGTTAAGGCTAAGAGGTCATGCTGGAACTGCCCAATAGCATGCTGGAGATATGTGAGGGTTGATGAGGGACCCTATGCTGGCTTGGAGCTTAAGAGGGGGCCGGAGTATGAGACTTTAACGGCTTTGGGCTCATTACTACTCAATAGTAAATTGGATGTTATTGTTAGAGCGAATTACCTCTGCAATCAATATGGCTTAGACACGATATCAACTGGAGTCTGCATTGCTTTCGCCATGGAATGCTATGAAAGGGGCATAATAACTGAGAAGGATGCGGGAATCAGCCTAAAGTGGGGAGACCCGGAAGCAATACTCCACCTAATAGAGGATATAGGCGAGAGAAGAGGTCTAGGCGACATTTTAGCCGAGGGAGTTAAAAGAGCCTCTGCAAAGATTGGTGGTGGAAGCGAGAAATTCGCCATGCATGTTAAAGGCCTTGAGATGCCGATGCATGACCCAAGAGCCTTTAAGGGCATGGGCCTACAGTATGCTGTATCAAATAGGGGTGCATGCCACCTTCAGGGGATGGTTCTCCGGGTGGAGCAGGGCGAACGCATAACAGACCTAAAAATTTACGAACGCCTAGATAGGTTTGAGGTTAGGGGTAAGGGAAGCGTAGTGGCGACCGTTCAGAATTGGCATGAGGTTCTAGAATCCCTAATAATATGTAAGTTTCTCGGCATACCACCCGGCCACATACCAGGACTATATACGCTGGTAACCGGCATACATGTGACATTAGATCATTTAATCGAGGCTGGAGAACGCATATACAATATTAAAAGGATGTTTAATGTTAAATGTGGCATTTCAAGGAAGGACGACACATTACCATATCGTATAATGCATGAGGGCTTGAGGGAGGGTGGAACATTAGGGAACCGCATTAGCCCAGAAGAACTCGACATTATGCTAAAAGAGTATTATATGGTTAGGGGCTGGGATGAGAATGGAATCCCAAGGGCTGAGACATTAAGGAGACTTGGCTTACAATAGGAAATTGATGTTTTAGGACTTGAGGTTTAATGTTGCAACATATGTTTCCTCATCAATAGGTTTTATCTCAAAACCCATTTTTCTACATATATGCGCTATCTTAGTGTTTTCGGCTAGAAATTCGCCAAATACCCTCTTCAATCCCATATCAATTCCAACCTTAATCACGTGGCTCATTAGCATTGTGCCTAAACCTTTATTCTGCCATGGGTCCCCAACAACCACGGATATTTCACCACTTTCCCCATCGGGCTGAACGATTAGCATGGCTAAACCCAT
>JAGTQA010000037.1 GCA_018396975.1 Candidatus Bathyarchaeota archaeon
CCTAAAAATAATAGCTGAAATAAAGATGATTATGGGAATTCATATTAAAGTTCAATAAACAAATAGACTCAAACTTACTCCTGTCTTAGGCTGGATTCTATCCTAAGCATCTCATTTAGCAGCTTAGGCTTCCGCCTAAAGTACTCTCTGACCGGCTCGAGAATCTTGATTAGGGCTTCTGCAACCCCATTCTTTAGGTCTAGGGGATGGATTTCGCCGTTTATGTAGGCGTCCCTCAAATCCTCATACCTCTCAAATGATATTGGCCCACCATACTTAGATGGGCGTGGAACATCCAAAACGCCGAGCTCCGGGAAAACTATGTATCTCGCATGCTCAAGCACTGGGTTTCCCTCCTCCTGCTTTGGTGGGCAGTATGCAGCCCTAATCTTCGCCCTAATCTCCTCAGGCGAATCATGGACGAATATGCAGCTCTCCGGCTTACTCTTAGACATCTTCAAACCTATCTTCTCACTTAACTTAGCATCCTCATCAAACCTAGCCCCAGAAAATCCGGCGGCTGGGGGCTGCAGGCCCGAAAGCAGCGGTGTATGTAGGCATATTGGCTTCCTCCAACCCATCTTCTCGGCGACATCCCTAGCCAGCATATGCGCCTTCCTCTGGTCTATGCCCCCACAAGCCATGTCCAGCTCCAACTGGAATATGTCTGCGGCCTGCATGCACGGATAGAATATCCATGCGGTTTCAATATCAGCCATATCCAGTTCGCGCCCCATTATAGTCAGAGCCCTCCTAATCCTCAGAAGCGATGAGCCCTTCGCTATCCTAATAACCTTCTCCCAATACTCTATGTCATCCGCGAGCTCAGAGGCCCAGACAAAGCGCACATTGCCAGCTGAGGTTACCCCTAGAGCCTCAAAGCACTGCTTAAAGTATTCGCCGCATAAACGTATATTCTCCATTAACCCGCCCAGCTTATTGTTTATCCAGCTGTGCCAGTCCGCCAAGAATATTGTGAAGTCGAATCCAGCCCTAGCAACATCCTTAATCTTTGAGCCGCATACCAGACCCATGCCAATATGCATTAGGCCGGAGCACTCAAAGCCCCAGTAAGCCCTAGGCCTACTGGTAGTCTCAAGAAGCATGCGCAGCTCATCCAGTGTTACTATCTCCTCAGTGTTGCGAGCCACTAAGTTTACCCGCTCCTCAATATCCAAGCATTCAGCCCCCACCACTTCAGCGTATACCTTATTAAAATGATTTGGAATATTAAAGTTTGGTGTAGAATTATGCCATATTGTAGGCGATGCGGCTATAAGCTGCCGGAAGATGCCCTATTCTGCCCAAACTGTGGCGCGGCGGTCCCACCAATCCCTCCCGAGTCTAGGTTTGAGTTAGCGGACTGGGGTGAGAGGATAGCGGCATACTTTATAGATATAATTATCCTCGGGCTTATTATTGTCCCCATAGCCTCCATATTTCTCTGGCCTTGGACATATCTTATAGGCGGTTTTAGGTGGGATTGGGGCATGTCTGCGGTTTTCGGCCTAAGCAACGTGTTCTCATTTCTATACTGGACTTTCATGGAGGGCGTTTATGGGCAGTCTCTTGGAAAGATGGCTCTGAAAATTAAGGTTGTTAGGGCTGATGGCAAGCCCATGGATATAGTAACAGCGGCTATAGAGAGCCTAGGTAAAGCCTTCCTACTCCCAATAGACTTTATCCTTGGCCTAATATTGTATCCGCAGAAACAACAGAGACTATTCAATTACATATCTAACACGTTGGTCGTTAAGGCCAGGCGTTAAACGACTTTTATAGCCTTCCGAAAAAATATTTATTTTCTGCACTCCGGCAAATCTTTAGATACTTGAGATGGAGGATTTGGGAATGCAGAGAATATATAGGATAGCGGTTCTCCCCGGTGATGGGATAGGTCCGGAGGTTGTGGAGGCTGCTGTAGGGGTTCTAGAGGCTGTCCAGAAGGTTATCAGCGGCCTAAGACTAGAGCTCATTTATGGTGAGGCTGGATACAACTGCATAGAGAAGTATGGGACAAACCTACCGCAGAAGACAGTTGAGATGCTCAGAGAAACCCACGCATGCCTCAAGGGGCCAATGACAACCCCGGAGGAGCCTAATGCTCCGCCCAGTGTTGCTGTAACTCTCAGGAAAATGTTTAATTTATATGCTAATGTTAGACCGTGCAAGTCTCTTCCGGGAGCCTGGTCTCTTAAGCCAAACATAGACCTTGTTATAGTTAGGGAGAACACTGAGGGCCTCTATTCCGGCATAGAGTATGAGACTTCACCTGGCAGAGGCATTGCCCTAAGAATTATAACGCGTGAGGCTTCCGAGAGGGTTGCTAGGTTCGCTTTTAGGCTTGCTGAGCAGCGTAGGCGCTATTTAACATGTGTTCATAAGAGGAATATTCTACGCATAACGGATGGCATATTCAGGGATGCTGTCTTCCATGTTGCCAGCGAATTCCCATCAGTCCGCGTTGATGAAGAACATATTGATGCAATGGCCATGAGGCTCATTAAGGAGCCTGAGCGATTCGATGTCATAGTGACCACAAACCTCTTTGGCGACATATTGTCTGATGAGGCTGCGCAGATAACTGGCGGCATAGGGCTTGCTGCCGGAGCAAACATAGGCGATAATTACGGCATGTTCGAGCCCGTTCACGGCTCAGCGCCCAAATATGCTGGGAAGAATAGGGCTAATCCAATCGCAACAATCTTAGCAGCCAAGATGATGCTTGACTGGCTTGGGGAGCGTGAGGCGGCTAAGCGTATAGAGACCGCAGTTGAAAGAGTTCTAAGCGGGGGAAAGGTTAAGACATATGATTTAGGCGGAACCGCGACAACAAGCGATATGGGGAATGCAATAATCGAGAAGATTCTTGAGGAGGGCTAATATCTGAAAAAGGTGGACCAGTAAAGCTTATTATTGTCTATTGAAGTGGTTTAGATATGGATAGAAGCATAATTGCCTTGGTTTTCGTAGTTCTAATGGCTGCAATAACGATTTTAGCAGTAATATGGGGTTTCGAGTTTAATTGGCCGGATTACGTCCATGTAGACTATGGTTTCCCAATAGTTTGGTGCACCCACACATTAAACACTATTCATGGTCCGGTTGATATCTGGAGGGTTGATTTAGCGCTATTAATGGCGGATTTAGCGTTCTGGCTCTGCATAATGATCATTGGGCTATTCATAATCCTCCATGTTAAGAGGCAACCCGGTGGTTCCATCTCCCCTATTTAGCCATGCCCCTAGCTCCGCTATTTCTTCTCGGTTTCTAGGTATTTGTTGAGGGGGTCTTTTAGGAGTTCGCTGTATTTTTCTTTGACTTTTTCCATGTCCCATCGCTCTTTCTCATTATATTTTAGGGTTTGGGATTCGGCTGCTTCCTTAACTGTTCCAACTATATCGGCGTATCCTGATTCAGTGTTGACTTCGACTACATATGTGTTGTCTTCTAGGTGGACTAGGACCCATGCGTGGTTAACCGCCTCTTCCTCATCGTCTCTTGAAATTGTTCCACGGCCCATACTAACTCTAAAGCCTTTCTCCTCCAGATATTTCATTAGGATTGCGCTCTTCTCCCCACATCCAATCTCTGCTTTTGGTGGGCGGTACTCCTCCCTGAAGCGTGCGTTATCCAGCGTTTCCTTTAGGCTTTTTAGGTCTATTATGTCGAGGAAGACTCCTCCGCCGGAGAGGAGCTGGTACGGTGTGATCCAGATGGTGTCTTCTTTTGTGGCTGTTTCGATTGTGCCCTCTGGGAGCCATGTCTTATACGTGGTTATTCTCGTGACTTTTATTATTGGGGCTGCAAAGAAGATTGCAAGCGAGAGCGATACGCATAGGGCTGCTATTAGGAGAGTTTTTAGTTGGTTTATTGCTCTCTCCACCTTCAGTAACTGCGACTTACCTCTATGTTAGAGCATGTTTAAAAGATTGTGGGCTACCAAATGTTCCTTCAATCCAGCGCATAGATAGGTATTAACCCCTAAGGGTTGAGCGCACACTAGAGAAGATAACGCTAGACATTGAGGGGGAGGCTAGAATCATAGTTAAATATAGGCTTAGAGAGATGGACCATGAGTTCGAGATAGGCTCAATAATATTGTCAGAAGCCGAAATAAACATGAGACATGTATTATAGGCGAGGCATCCATCAGAGCCTAGGGATTTATAATTTGTCTCATGGAAATATTGGTTTTATGGCTTTCGTCGGGCATGCTGTTACGCATCTTAGGCAGTATATGCATTCCGGATCCGCAAATTTTTCCCTAGGCAGACTTAATATCGGAACCTTCATCGGGCACTTGTCCTCGCATATGTGGCACTTAGCCCTAATGCAGCGCACCGGGTCCCTTCTTAAACCTAGCAGGCTGAATCGGCTCACTATGGCTGATAGGGCACCTTGTGGGCATAGATATCTGCACCATGCTCTGGGAATATATGCCGCCAAAAATAGGACTGCGATTAGTATTATGAGCCTAAGGACTAGTAGAGGCGTTATGATCGGATAGTTGAATCCGAGCTGAATTGAGAGTGATAGGTTTAGGAGAAACCTTGGGAAAACGGAGAAGAGCGTGTCCGAAGGGCTTAGGGACGTGAATGGTGCCTGAGCGAATGGTTCCAGCATCCTCCTATAAAGTTGACCACCCTCACTGAACTGAGCTAAAGATAATGAGATGCTCGTTAGAAGGATTAGTGTGAGGATTGCATATTTTACGCCTATTAGGCTTCTATGGGTTTTTGATGAAACATTAATCTTCCTTGTTTTTCCAAGTGCCATAATATCCTGTATGAAGCCGAGGGGGCATATCCATCCGCATAGGGCCCTACCGCTTAATACACCGAATATTAGAATTGATGCTATTGGCAGCCATGGGAAGACCGCATCGTAAATCATCTTTTGCATGACGCTTAAAGCCTCCTCAACGGCTCGATTCGGTAATCCTGAAGAGAATAGTATTGGCAACGTTAGTGGGATTAATGGAAGACCCATTATGGCTGAGCTGAATAGTACTAGGAATGAGAATTGGACTATTTTCCTAGCAACCTCAACAAGCACGAAAGGAGACTTCAAGGTGGAGAGCAGAATCCCTACCTGAGACTTCATCTCTAACCATCCAGCCTCTAATAGAGGGTTTAACGAGTTTATAAGGGAGTTGAAAGGGATAGATAAATGTTTTATTCAAATAAAAGTGAAATTAGTAGCCTTTAAGGGGGAGGGAAGCATCATATATGAGCATCCATCGGTTCAGAGAGGAGTTCCCGATAACTGAGAGTAAAATCTTCCTTAATCATGCGGCTGTAAGCCCCCTTCCAATCCGCGCTGCTGAGGCGATGAAGAGCTTCCTCAATGAGAAGATTGAGGCTCAGTTGAGGCATGATGTTGATTTAGAGTGCTGGAGGAAGAGGATTGCGGGCTCTAAGGGGTTATTTGCTAGGTTGATAGGCGCTGGGGAGGATGAAATAGCCTATATTCCGAACACGACTTTTGGCTTAAATCTTGTGGCTCAGATGCTAAATTATGAGCCGGGCAGCAATGTTGTAACAAACACTCTAGAATATATTTCGAATGTTATTGTCTGGCTTAAGCTTAGGGAGAGAGGTGTTGAAGTCCGCATTGTAAGGGATATTGATGGAAGGGTCAGTGTTGAAATGATCGAGAAGAGTATAGATGAGAGAACTGTTGCCGTGGCAGTTGGTCAAGTCTGCTGGTATAATGGTTTTAGGCATGATTTGAGGGCTATATCTGAAGCCGCGCATAAGAGGGGTGCATTCCTAGTTGTTGATGGGATACAGGCTGTTGGAAACATGAAGTTGGATGTTGCTAGGGATGGAATAGACTTCCTGGCATGTGGCTCATATAAGTGGCTCTTAGGGCCCCCTGGAGCTGGCTTCCTATATGTGAGAAGCGAGCTTATTGAAGAGTTTAATCCGCCGATTCTGGGAGGTGAAAGCATAGACCCGGAAGTTTCTAAAAGGAACCTTTA
>JAGTQA010000034.1 GCA_018396975.1 Candidatus Bathyarchaeota archaeon
CATAGTTTGACGCTAGGCTGCCAAAATCCTTATTTACAATTCACTGGCTTACCTATCAGCCTCCTAAAAAACATTTATTTTTCAGTCTCAAATAGGGTGTGTGGTGATAATATGGATGTTGAGAGACTTGTTTTGACTGCTATTGAGAGTGGCTGCGGGGTTCTTAGGTTGGCTCCGGCATGGGTTCCAAGGATCTTTCTTACTCCGGGGAGGCGGCTTAAGCTGGCTTCTGAAGATGTTTATGCTCTGGGTGCTGAAAGGGGTGGGATCGATGAGAGGTGGCTTGCCTCAACAACTAGGGCTGATAATCCCGGGGCGCCTGAGGATGAGGGCTTAAGCTACGTAGTTGTTGAGAGTGGCTCCGAGATTTATAGGGTTCTCTTGAAGGATGCGATTGATGTTCTGGGAGATAGGCTCCTTGGGAGGGATATTATGCATAAGTATGGTGGGTGGGCTGTCCTAGCAAAGTTCTTTGATAACTCATGTCCAATACCGTTACATTTGCATCAGATGGAGGAGCACGCCCGCAGAGTCAATAGGCTCCCAAAGCCTGAAGCCTACTACTTCCCACCGCAACTTAACTCCGTTGAGGGAAGTTTCCCATACACATTCTTCGGCCTAGAACCCGGCACAACGAGGGAGGATATAAAGAGGTGCCTTGAGAGATGGGATATGGGCGATAATGGAATCCTATTCTTCTCTAGGGCCTATAAGCTCAAGCCTGGAACCGGATGGCTTGTTCCAGCAGGGGTTCTTCACGCTCCGGGGACGCTTGTAACATATGAGGTGCAGATGGCATCGGACGTTGCAGCCATATTCCAGTCGATGCTTGGGGATAGACCAATACCATGGGATCTGCTTGTGAAGGATGTTCCAAGGGAGCATCATAGGGACCTAGACTACATTGTTGATATGATAGATTGGAGGGAGAATCTGGATCCGGAATTTAAGAAGAACCATTATATTGAGCCTATTCCGGCCTTAAATCCCGAGGAATCTAGGGAGGTGGGATACGAGGAGAAGTGGATAATCTATGGATTAGACAAGTTTAGCGCGAAGGAGCTAATAGTCTATCCGGGTAAGAGTGTTAAGGTTTTTGATAGGGCGGCCTATGGAATGATAGTTATACAGGGGCATGGGAGAGTGGGTAAGTTTAAGGTTGAGGCGCCAACAATAATAAGATACGGAGAGCTAACAAATGACGAATTATTCGTATCGGTTGAGGCTGCAAGGGAGGGCATAGAGATATCTAATGAGAGCCAAAGCGAAAACTTGGTGATACTGAAGCATTTTGGGCCGGATAACCCAGATGCCCCAAAAAATCTCCAATCCTAAAAATCTAAATCTATGTTAGTCGTGGGATGCCCAATTATCTGAGCCCGCGCTGGGAAAGGCTGAAGACCCCCATCATCCCCTTCTAGATGTTGTATTGAATGCCTCGTCTATAATCTCAGCAACCTTATAGAGGTTCTCAAATATACGGTTTATGTCCCGATGAGCCTCCTCAATCGTCGATCTTAGGCTTCTACCCCTCAGCTTATATTTTCCCTCATAATATATTACAAGTCCACTCCTAATCATCTTATTTAGGTGGTGAACCATCGTCCCCCTTGTTAGAGATAGTTTAGCCGCAAGCTCATCGCTTGTAAGCCCCCTATTCTCTCTCGAGGCTTCGAACAATGCCTTAAATATTCTGAAGGCAGTCTTTTTCCTATCTCTCGGCTCTAAGAAGCCTAGACTCTTGCATATCCACTCCAAATCTCTCTCTGGATCGATCTTTGTAAGTGGGCGCATAGCCAGAATCCTATATTCTGCTAGAACATCTTCATCCAGCGACATGTCGAACATTTTCTCCTCTAAATCAATATTAGGTCTTCTTGTTTACAATTTTTAGTTTTAGTAAAACTTATATTTTTCGTTTCCAGATAAATAATCAAGTCATTGAGTTTAAATGGGGGAATGATGTATGGCATACCTCGCTCAGACAGCGTCCGGTCAACCGGTCTTAATATTGAAGGAGGGCACTGCTAGAAGCCGTGGGAGGGAAGCTCAAAGGAACAATATTATGGCTGCTAGGGTCATAGCTGAGGCTGTTAGGACGACTCTAGGGCCTCGCGGCATGGATAAGATGCTTGTGGACAGCCTAGGAGACATAACAATAACGAATGACGGCGCAGCGATTCTTAAAGAGATTGAGGTTGAGCATCCAGCCGCCAAGATGATGGTTGAGGTTGCAAAGACTCAGGACGATATGGTTGGTGATGGGACGACGACGGCTGTTGTCTTGGCTGGCGAGCTCCTTAAGAAAGCTGAGGAGCTACTCGACCAGAACATTCATCCAACTGTTATTGTGAGTGGTTATCGCAAAGCTGCCCAGAAGGCTATGGAGATACTTGAAAAAATAGGCATAACAGTTGATATAGATGATAAGGAGACTCTGAAGAAGGTTGCGATAACATCTATGGGCAGCAAGGCTGTTGGGACAGCAAGGGAGCATCTAGCCAACATCGCCATAGAGGCTGTGAAGCAGATCGCCGAGAAGCGGGGTGAAAGATGGCTTGCGGACGTCGACAATATACAGGTGATAAAGAAGGAGGGCAAGAGCCTACATGACACGGAGCTGGTTAGGGGCGTGATCCTAGACAAGGAGGTTGTCCATGCTGGCATGCCCAAGCGCGTTGAGAATGCTAGGATCGCGCTACTCAACTGTCCGCTAGAGGTTGAGAAGACCGAATTCAGCGCCGAGATTAGGATAAGGGATCCGCTTCAGATGAAGGCCTTCCTAGATAAGGAGACTGAGATGCTGCGTAGTATGGTTGAGAAGATTAAGAGGGCTGGAGCTAACGTTGTTATATGCCAGAAGGGAATCGACGACATGGCCCAGCACTTCCTAGCTAAAGAGGGTATATTGGCCGTTAGAAGGGCTAAGGAGTCCGATATGGAGAAGCTCGCCAGAGCTACTGGCGGAAGGATTGTTACGAATCTAGATGATCTTAAGCCTGAGGATCTAGGGTATGCTGAGCTTGTTGAGGAGCGTAAGATAGGTGAGGACAAGATGGTCTTCATTGAGGGATGTAAGGATCCGCGCTCGGTGTCGATTCTCATAAGGGCTGGGTTGGAGCGTATGGTTGATGAGGCTGAGAGGGCAATGCACGATGCCCTATCAGTGGTTTCAGATGTGATAGAGAAGAATAAGATTGTTCCGGGCGGCGGCGCTATTGAGGCTGAGCTCGCTAAGGAGCTACGCAAATATGCTGCCCAGATTGGTGGTAGGGAGCAGCTCGCCATAGAGGCATTCGCCGAAGCATTGGAGATAATTCCGAAGACCCTAGCGGAGAACGCTGGTCTAGAACCGATCGATATAATGGTTGAGCTTAGGGCTGCCCATGAGAAACCTGATGGATATACGTATGGTGTAGATGTCTTCAGCGGTAAGATCATGAATATGCTTGAGAAGGGCGTTGTTGAGCCGCTAGTCGTTAAGGAGCAGGCAATTAAGTCTGCAACCGAGGCCGCATCAATGATCCTCAGGATAGACGATGTTATCGCCGCGGCTAAGCCTAAGGAGGAGGAGAAGGGCAAGGGAGCTGAGAAGAAAGAGGAGGAAGAGGAAACTAAGACAGAATTCGACTAAACCAAATTGAATCCTATTTTTCTTTAATCCTAAATCCACTTAATCATATTATTTATCTTGGTGTCACCTATGGCGGAAATCCGTGAAATACCTAGTAGTCTCCACCGTTTTGAGAGAATAGGTGCTCACACACATATTAAGGGTTTAGGCTTAGACGAGAACCTCAAAGCCGTTAAAATTAAGGATGGGATGGTTGGGCAGGAGAAGGCTCGGGAGGCGGCTGGCCTAGTTGTCCAAATGATTAAAGAGGGTAAGCTGAGTGGAAAAACTGTTATCTTAGCCGGCCCACCGGGGACTGGGAAGACGGCCATAGCCATAGCGATATCTAAGGAGCTTGGCCCTAATGTTCCATTCATACAGATGAGTGGGAGCGAGATATATAGTAGTGAGAGGAAGAAGACCGAGATACTTATCGAGGCTATGCGCAAGTGTATAGGCGTCGAGATTCATGAGATGCGCAAGGTCTACGAGGGTGAGGTTACAAGCCTAGAGATCAGAACCGCCCCACACCCCTACAACCCATATCAGAGGGTTCCGGAGAGCGTTAGGCTGACGCTGAAAACGACTAAGCAGGAGAGAACGATTGAGGCCGGCTCCTCAATAGCGCAGCAGATAATTGCCCAGGGTATAACTGAGGGATGCGTAATACAAATAGATGCCGAGACAGGGAGGGTTGTGAATTTAGGCCTTAGCCTAGAGAGTGAGAAGGGTAAACTTTACGAGGTTGATACTAGGGAGAGGGTTCCTAGGCCGGGTGGAGATGTATTGAAGGAGAAGGAATTTGTATATACGCTTACATTAGATGACTTGGATAAGATGCATGCTAGGAGCAGGAGCGGGAGCTTCTTCTCACTCCTCTTTGGCTTCAGCGAGAGTAAGGAGATAGATAGCGAGGTTAGGGCAGCAGTGGATGAGATGGTTAAGAAGATGGTTGATGAGGGAAGGGCTTTCATACATCCCGGCGTGCTCTTCATAGACGACAGCCACCTACTCGACCTGGAAGCTTTCAGTTTTCTCGGAAGGGCTCTAGAAAGCGAGCTTGTTCCAATAATTATACTCGCAACGAACCGTGGCATAACAACGATACGCGGAACAGACGTTAAGAGCCCAATGGGCTTCCCACTAGACCTCTTAGATAGGGCAGTCATAATAGCCACACACGAGTATGATGCGGAGAGTATAAGGGAAATCTTGAAGATAAGGGCTAATGAGGAGAAGATAAGGCTTGACGGAGCCGCTCTAGAAAAGCTGACGGAGATAGGATCCTCATCATCATTGAGGTATGCGGTTCAACTCCTAAGCCTAGCAGCCCAGAATGCTAAGTGCATGAAGCGCGACACGGTATTAGTTGAGGATGTGGAGAGGGTTCAATCCCTCTTCCTAGATGTTGGTCAGGCTGTGGAGCACCTAAAGAAATATGAGATGCGGATGCTACATTACTAGCCAAACAACCATTTTACTTTTATCCTCGATTTTATTTATAATGTTGGCTGAGCCGTAACATCTAAATTAGCGTCCCTTTAATCTCTTTCTAAGCGCGTAGATGCCAATTATCACTATACCAGATAATATGCCGATCAGCGGTCCCAGCTTGATTGTCCAATAGAGAATTTCATGATAAGTAAATGTTTTACCAAGTAGATTTCGGTCCATAAAGTCGAGAATGCGGGCTAAGACAAGATCTAAGGGCACATTATGCCCAGTATCATACCAGTATACTTGCTTAGGTTCACCAGCTCTCTCATAAAGTTGTCTTCCTGACTCTGCTGGAACATCTTCATCGTATTTCCCTAAATGGAAAACAATGGGTCTAGGCGAAAAGTATCCTATAAAGTTTATTGGGTCTATCGGATCCAGCACTCTTTGCAGCTCCTCATAGCTCACATTTTCCCTTCGTATATACTCTCTTATCTTTGGCATCGTGTAGTGTTTACTCTCCCTTATCATCAAGCTCATATTTCCGCCGGCAACTATGAGGGCTGCTGCTTTTATCCTCGGCTCAACACCAATAAATATTGCACCTAAGATTCCACCCATACTTCCGCCAACATAGCCTACTCGTTCAATGTCAATCTCAGGTTTTGTTTCTAAATAATCAACAGCCCTTCTAAGATCTATTACTGTTTGGATAATGCCGTTAACTGAAATATTGATGTCTGGAGAGAATAATTCTTTGCCAATTTCCCTTCTTTCAC
>JAGTQA010000046.1 GCA_018396975.1 Candidatus Bathyarchaeota archaeon
CGAGAACCTCTAAGGCTTTATCAGCAGCCTTACGATAACCATCAATAATCACAGTCGGATGAACATTCTTATTCAGAAGCTCCTCAGCCTTATTCAGAAGCTCGCCGGCTAAGACAACGGCGGTTGTTGTTCCGTCACCAACCTCCTTATCCTGGGCCTTAGCGATCTCAACCATCATCTTGGCGGCTGGATGCTCAACCTCAATCTCTTTAAGAATCGCTGCACCATCATTCGTTATTGTTATGTCTCCTAGGCTGTCCACAAGCATCTTATCCATGCCACGGGGTCCTAAAGATGTCCTAACGGTCTCAGCAATTATCCTAGCTGCCATAATATTATTGTGCTGGGCCTCCCTACCCCTAGACCTCGTAGAACCCTCCTTCAATATTAAGACTGGGATTCCGGTTGCAGCTGCCATAGATTTCCCTCCCAAGGATGGTTTAGTATTAATTGATTTAGTTGAACTTATATATTTTTCGTTTACAATATATTAACAAGTTGAAGATAAGCTTGACGGTGACAGGCATGGACCTAATACGCGATCCAAGACTATTATCAACGGCGCTAATAGTAAGTCTCGTAGTAAATGTAATCCTAGTCTATGGAATGATATTAGCGTTCAGGCAGAACAGTGAGTTAGTTAAGCAAAACAATAGCTTATCGACGGCACTAATAAATATTCAGATGGAAATGGAGAACTTGAGGAGCCAAATTGAATATTATAAGGCGCAGGTTAAGTATTATTCTTCTTTAGTCGAGAAATCTGGTGGAAACATAAGCCTAACTGGAAGGGCCGAAATAAATATAGTTGCAGTTAGGGCCATATACGATGGGCTCTTCATAGCCCGCTACGAGGGCTTAACCCTAAAGTGCATGGTTGAGCTCCAGCCCGGCTACGGAAGGGTTCTGGTGAATACTGAACCATACATAGGCATAGACCTGCAGGCGAGTGCCCAGACCGCAGCATCAGTCGCTGAAAAGCTTACCGGAAAATCTTTGAGCAGCACAGATATCATAGTGACTGTTAAGTCTGAGGAGGAGGTTCATGTAGTTGATGGGCCTAGCGCCGGGGCAGCCATAACAATAGCAATTATTGCAGCAATTAGGGGAGACAAATTATCTGAAAAGGTGTTTATAACTGGCACCATAATGCCCGATGGATCAGTAGGTAGGGTTGGCGGCATAACCGAGAAGGCTGAGGCGGCAGCTGCCAAGGGAGGAGAAGTCCTTCTCGTCCCCTCCGGTCAGGGAACAGTCACCGTGTATAGGCGTGTTGAAAAGTACATGCCTCCGTTTAGGTTAATAACGTGGGAGCCTGTTCAGATAAGCCTACAAGAGTATTTGGGTCAGAAGGGCTATAACATGGCTGTTTATGAAGTTAGTAACGTTAGTGAGGCATATGGGTATTTCACGGCCCACTTCTAGAGGATTCCATATCACAGCTTATCTTCTTTATGCAGTCACTGCAGAATCCATCATTTCTTAATTTGCCAATCTCAATAAGCCCCTCATACATGATATCTACGGGCTTAAGATGGTGCCTTAGTCCCCTGCTATGTCCTAGACCATGAGCGACAATTTTGGACGCGATTTCCCCCTCCTTAACTCTAAAGAAGGAGATTAGGCCAGCATCCCTAGAGACATAGTCATATATGAGGTTAGCGAAACAATTTATCTTCTTCGCCTCAAACCTATGATATACTGTTATCACCGGGTCATATGTGATTGCCAGCAGGAGATCGTCGATCCCTAGGAGTTTTCTTACCCGCCTAATCTTCTCCATTAAATTGTTGAGGATGAATGCTCCGTAAACCACCTCTTTAAATTTTATCTTCACATCATGCCTTATATTTATGTTCCCAAGATATTCGGCCCCGTCCCATAGGCCCCTAGGAAAATATTCTAAAGCCCTCCAAATAATCTCCAAAACACCCTCGCTATCTATATCCTCCTCATTAATAGTTAGCATCTTGAGGAGAGGCAAGGGTGAGCCCTCAAATACTATTTATTTTATTAAGATTATAATAAGATGTTTCCCTAAAATTGTTGGTGGGTGAAGTTGGAGTTAAGCTTCGAAATAATTCTACTAGGAATAATCCAGGGTTTAACTGAGTGGCTGCCTATATCGAGCACCGGACATATTAGGTTGGCTGAGTCCCTCCTAGGATTTAGCCTTCCACTGATCTTTGATGTAACAATGCATGTAGCCACATTATCCGTCACTCTAGTTTTCTTTAGATCTGAGATTAGAGAAATTATTAAGGCGTTGTCAAGTCTTAACTTTAAGTCTAGGGAGGGTCGGATGGTACTTCAAATTCTCGCTGGTTCACTTCCCACTGCAATTATAGGGCTATTGATCATCACCATTCTAAAGGAGCTCCCCCATGATCTCTCATCACTATCCATTACCTTTCTAGTCTCCGGCCTACTAATAGGAATGTCGAGGATGGGGAGGCAGAGTGGAAGGCATATGAACTATCAATCCGCCTTAATCATTGGTGTTGCACAAGGCTTCTCCGTAATACCAGGGCTCTCAAGGAGTGGGCTGACGATAGCAACAGCCCTAATCCTTGGCATAGATCGGGAAGAAGCCTTCAAATTCTCATTCCTACTCTCAATTCCATCTATACTAGGAGCCCTAATACTGACGCTTTACATGCAGTATAGCGCCCTACTGGCGACCGAAGTTGGGTGGCTGGATCTACTAAGCGCTTTCTTGGCAGCGGTAGTTATAGGCTACGCATCATTGAAGGTTCTTTATAGGCTTCTCCATAAATTCCATCTCTTCGCCCTTTACTCTCTAATCTTGGGTTCAATTCTTGCCACGATCAATATTTTTCAATATGATCATTTCTGAACAAAAAAGTTTTAAATATTACATCAGAACACAAATATTAACTTGTAATGAGGCTCTAAATTGGCCTCTAAAAAATCCAACAAAAATAATATTCCTATAAAATTTAAGATATGCCTGGCTGAGATTTCAGTCTTAAAGCCCCATGAGCGCACCGATGACTCTAGACTCAAGAACCTAAGCGAGGAAATACTCTCAGATGGAATCATTAAGAAGCCAATAGTCGTCGATGAAAAAACTAATACTATAATTGACGGCCACCATAGGGTTGAAGCCCTAAAATTGCTCGGATGCACGAAAATACCCGTATGCTACGTGGACTACATGTGTGAGAATATAGGCCTGAAAACCACAGCAAAAAATACGGTGATAACCAAGGATAAGGTTATTGAGGCGGCCCTAAACAATAGTCCCTTCAACCCTAAATCCACATGGCACTACATAAAATTCCAAAATGGCATCAAACATATATCGTATATACAGAAGAGAGTTGATATGCCCTTAGAAGCACTCAAGTAATAGCACCTCTAAATCAAACAGAAATTTTACACACTAACACCAATTAGCTTTGGGAGGAGCACCTTCCCGGGGAGCCCACAAGTCTCAACCAAACTCCTCTAAGACTAATATCTCCCCTAGGCGCTCCTCCCAAAGAAGAAGTATTATTAAGAAGTATAAAAGTTTATCTCTAGCCATACCCTCCTCTTGAGTGCTACCATAGAAAATCTCAAATCTGGTTTTTAATTAATCTGAGCGTATATGCTCGTAGGCTGTAAGGAGAGGGAGAGGCTATTCGGGAAGATAGGGAGGTATCCTCTCTAGCCGACTTTGCATACCACCTGTAACACAAAATTTTATGGTATATGGCATTATGATGAGAATGTAAGCACTCTCTGTTACTGGGTAGAGTGCCCAATCATACCATCTCTTACTCGGAATTCTAAGCGTAGGAAAATTAATTCGTTCTACAGTGATGGTTTTATTTTGTGTTAACACATATATAACATGGGGTGCGCAGTTTGGAGAAGCGAAGATATGGTAGAACAGGTGTCTACCTCTCTATTGTTGGCTTTGGTGGAATCATTGTCATGAATGAGAGTCAGGAGTCGGCTAACCGCATAGTTGCTAAAGCGATTGATAGGGGCATAAACTATTTTGATGTAGCTCCAAGCTATGGTAATGCTGAGGAACGCCTAGGCCCAGCACTCAAGCCCTACCGCAATTCAGTCTTCCTCGCATGTAAAACTCTTAAGCGCACAAAGAGGGAGGCTTGGGAGGAATTACATCAGTCACTTAAGCGCTTATGCACAGACTACTTTGACCTATATCAGTTACATGCGGTTACAACCATTGATGAGGTTAATCAAATATTTGGTGAGGGCGGAGCAATAGAAGCCCTTATAGAAGCTAGGGAGGAAGGTCTCGTCAAATATTTGGGTTTTTCAGCCCATAGTGAGGAGGCAGCATTAGCCTTACTAAACAGATTTAACTTTGATAGCATACTCTTCCCAATAAATTGGGTATGCTGGTATCAAGGAAACTTTGGTCCCAAAGTTGTTGAAAAAGCCCAAGAAAAAGGTGTTGCAATATTAGCTCTAAAGACGCTTGCTAAGAGAAGACTGAAGGAGGGAGAAGAAAGAAAGTGGCCTAAATGCTGGTATTATCCTGTTGAGAGCTTTGAAGAGGCCCTTATGGCAGTTAGGTTTACACTTTCTCTTCCAGTTACCGCCGCAGTCAGTCCAAGCCACGCTGAGCTGCTTTGGTGGATGTGCGATGCGGCCGAAATATTTAGGCCTTTATCAAAAGAGGAAGAAAGGGAAATAGCCGAGAAAAGTAGAGGGCTTGAGCCAATCTTCCCAATAAACCATTAACGATAATATTTGACTAACCTGAACATATGTGCCCATGAGCCATGAGAAAAGATTATTCGAGAAGATAAGGATGTATCGCCTCCAGTAGACTTGCACATAGCCTATAACACAAAACTTTTTATGGTATTACAGCATTTAATGAGTAATGCCAGCATGTCTGGGGATGAAAGGTTGGCCTTTCTGAAGAAGATTACCGAGAAGGTCACTCCGCCAAGAGTCAACCTCTCATTAAGCCTCAAAAAGAACGTTTTCTTTCTTGGCGAGAACATGGAGGGAGAACTATTCCTATCTTCAGAGGAAGACCTCGAAGCTGAGGAGATAAGGTGCGAGCTAACATGCGTTGAATCTGTGAAGACTCAAAAGAGAGTCTATAATCCAAGCCTAAAGCGAGAGATAACCACTGAAGTTTGGGAGACCGCAACATTATATTCAGCTAAGCCGAGCCTCTGCGGCCCAACGCCTATACCTAAGGGATTTTCGGGCAAATTCCAGTTCAGCATAAACCTGCCAATAACATTAAAACCCACATATAAGGGGGTTGATAGGAAAGTATCATGGTTAATTAAGGGAGTTGTAGCCGTTAAAGGTAGGCTTGACAAGACAAGCCCCACAATAGAAGTTCAAGTAGCCCAACCACCCCCGACACCCATCACTAAAGAAGTAATACGTGAAGTGGTTATGGTTCCATGCAAATACTGCGGAACACTCTTCCCGCAAACGGAGACCACATGCCCACATTGCGGCGCAAGAAGATCCCTCTAGCCCAGCCAACATCACCCTACACATCTAAAAAAGATAAAAGCATCAAAGTAGGTTGAAATTGGGTTAGAAATCAGACAAGTCGGGTCTCATCATCACTCAG
>JAGTQA010000049.1 GCA_018396975.1 Candidatus Bathyarchaeota archaeon
CCTCCAATTATCTGCGCTCCAATAAGCTTCTCCGTCTCCTTATCCGCAATGAGCTTTACTCTTACTGGCAGAGCTCCAGGATAGTATTGCGCCCTAGTCTTGCCAGTGAAGGCCATTGATACAGCCTCGATTCCAGATCTCTGCGCAGCCGCCTCAGTTAATCCGACGGCGCCAATCTCCATATCAAATAGTTTTGTGACCGCGGCACCTAGAACTCCAGGAAATGTTGCATATCCTCCGGCAGCGTTCGTTCCAGCAACCCTAGCCTGCCTAACGGCTGTTGTTCCAAGCTGGCATACTGTTGGCCTCTTAGTTATCATATTTATTGATTCGACGCAATCTCCACAGGCGTAAACGTCCTTAACGTTCGTTTCCATGCGCATGTTAACCTTAATCAGCTTTGTCTCGCCAAGCTCTATCCCAGCCTTCTGTGCAAGCTCAACATTCCCCCTAACGCCCGTCGCGATGACAACCATGTCGGCTGGAATGCTTTCACCGGCCACTGAAACGCCGCTAACCCTATCCCCACCCATTATTTCATCAACAGATTTGCCGGTGATTATCCTCAATCCTCTCTTCTCCAGCTCCCTCTGGACTAAGTCAGCCATATCCTTGTCCAGCATTGCTGGGAGAACTTGTGGTAGTAGCTCAACCACTGTTGTTTTGAGGCCTCGTTCAACTAAGGCTACGCCCAGCTCTAGGCCGATTAGGCCGGCTCCTATGACAACGGCTGAGCTGGAATCCTTAATTGACTGCTCTATCCTCTCTCCATCATCAATGGTCCTTAGGACGTGGACCCCCTGCTTCTCCCTACCCTTAATTGGTGGAACCGCTGCCCTAGCGCCGGTGGCAATTATTAGGCTATCATATTGGAGGCTCTCGACACGTCCATCTTTATATTGAACCTCAACAGTCTTAGCCTTCACATCAATGTTTGTAACATTGGTCTCGAGCCTTAAGTCTATCCTATTCATTCTAAAGTATGATGCTGGAAAGACTATTAGGTCTTGAAAGCTCTTTATATGCCCGCCTATGACGAAGGGCAGTCCACATCGTGAGTAGCCAGCATATCGCTCATTAGTTAGCATTATTATCTCGGCTTCTCTGTCCGTAAGCCTAGCCGCGGCGGCAGCATCGCATCCGGCTGCATGAGCGCCTATAATAACTATTCTCTTGGGCATGGGTTCATCTTTCCCTCGCAACTTCCCTATACCATTCAACTGCCTGCTCAAAGTTCATTAGCATCTTAAGCTCCTCATCGAGTTTCGTCGGCTCAATAACTATTAGCCAACCCTCACCATATGGGTCTTCATTAACAACCTCAGGGCTGCTGCTCACCCTCTCATTTACCTCGACAACTTTACCGGTTAATGGCGAGATTAGGTCTGAAACGGCCTTAACGGACTCGAGGGTTCCGAAGGGTTCACCCCTGTTTACCTGCGCCCCAACACTCGGCAATTCTGCGAAGACTATCTCACGCATCTGCTTCTGGGCGTAGTCAGTTACACCTATCCTAACCTTACCATCCTCAATCTTAACCCACATCCAATCCTTAGAATAGTAAAGTCCCTCAAGAACCTCATATCCCTCAACATTAACCAACATACATCACCCCAAGGTGACTATTTAAAAACAGTAGCGCATATAATTTAAAGCTAACGTTTCCTTAACTGAAAAATTTCGGCCGGAAAGGATTAGTATGGTAAAGAAGGTCTTTATATCCGGCCCGATTCAGGGAATGGAGGATAGACAGGGCTATAGGGATAAAATCAGCGCCCTACTGGTAAGGTTCGGTTATGAACCCATAGATCCATGGAGGCGTGAGAGGATCTTATACCGCGGCCCCCCGGAGGATTGGTGGAACCGCATCCCAGTAAGAGATTTTATTAGGAGGGATCTGGAGGATATTGAGAGGTGTGATGCCCTAGTTGCCTATCTTCCAAGGCTTTCGGCTGGAACTTGTATGGAACTATTTTATGCGAAGCTTAGGGGCAAGAAAACTATTACTATTTGTGGACTTAGGAACCCCAGCCCATGGATCATAGAGCACTCTGACATATTTGTTAGAAGTATTAGGGAGTTTGAGAAGATTCTGAGTGAGAGAGGCATCTAATCACTCTGTAGCCCTAGGTTTCCCAGAGCCAACCTTATCTAGGAAGTCTGAGATCGATGATGCCTTAATGAGACTTTTTACGACAATCATCTTTCCACGTAGGAGGTCGAAGAGCCTCCTCACCTCCCTCTCCTCGAGGTTCGCCATATTTATGAATATCATGGATGAGAAGTATTGTGCGAAGAGATATGGATCCCTGCGTATAACAAGCGGGCTCTGCTCGGCTACAAGCCTGAATGTTCCAACATCATCAACCTCAATAAACTCCTGAACCAATAAACACCACCTCAAGCAAAATACTAGGCTAAATCAAAAAATAACGTTTATGGACGGATTAGGTTTATGAGGAACTAGGGATAAAAGATTTTTCAGCAAGATTAATTTGGGGCTATACGCATAATCTGTGGGGGGTTTTAGGACGAGGAGACTGATCGTTGGAGTTGATCCCGGACTAAACTGTGGATTAGCTATTCTAGCGCTTGATGGGGTGCCCCTCCTAATAGAGAGCCATAGGGGTTGGTCCCTTGAAAAGGTTATAGAGAGAATTACGGGCGTTGGTGAGCCGACAATAATATCAAGCGATGTCTCACCAGCCCCTAGCTTCCTAAGAAAGCTCTCAAGGAAGCTTAATGCCGTGCTCTTTGAGCCGGTTATCTCAATGGGCTCTGAGGAGAAACATAAGTTAGCCCAGACATATGTTGAGCGTTATGGAATTAGGGTTGAGAACGCTCATGAGGTCGATGCCCTAGCTGCGGCCATCAAAGCATACCAGCATTACAAGAACAAGTTTGAGCAGGTTGATATTAGGCTTAAGGAGATGGGAATCGACCTACCCCCAGACGACGTTAAGGATCTTGTTGCTAGGGGATGCAGCATAGCGAGGGCAATAAAGATTCTTAGGGAGCCAGCGATTGCCAAGGAGCCAATAACTAGAGCTGTGAGGGGAGCGGTAACGTCCAGGGAGAGGATGAGGGCAATCATAGAGGAGCTGACCGCTAGGCTCATGCTTGAGAAGGAAAGATCGAGGCGCCTAAGGATTGCAAACAGGGAGTTACAAGCCAAGATAAGGACCCTAGAGATGGAGGTTGAGGGCTTAAAGGAGGCCTTAGATAGAGCTAGAAGCGAGCAGACCGCCCAGATAAGGCGTGAGAGAGAATATCAGAGGCTGGTTGAGGAGATAGGTCTCCTTAAAGGTAGGATCTCTGAGCTCGAGGCGCAGATCGAATTCTATAGGCAGATGATTAGTAGGCTCCAGCAGGTTGGTGAGCTTGAGTCTAGGGATGGACTTATACTACTTAAGCCCATAGAGACCTTCACCAGAGAGGGCTTGGAAAAGGCGTTCAGAATATACAATGTTAGGGTGGGCGATGTAGTATTCATCCTAGATCCAAGCGGCGGTGGGCCGACAACCGCTGAGAGACTTGCTAGGAGGGGTGTGAAGGCTGTTGTGATAAGGGGGGTTATGTCCCATCAGGCTCTCGAAGTATTCGAGAAGTATTATGTGCCAGTGATCTCGGCCGATAGGATAAATATTAGGTGGATTGATGGGCTGCCATATACTGACCCGGAGGAGATAAAGAGGATCATTAAGTGTGGAGATGTAATAAAGTCCTCAGACGAGCTAAGGATGCTTAAAACTATAATCGACGAGCACCTAAGGGAGATTGGAGGGAAATCCTAGCCACATTTTACGGACGCTGCTATTGGACGATTTCCCCAATCCTACCAGATTATTACATATGAGACTACTGTATCATCATATGGCACCATATACTTTGTTCTATCCCAATACGGCTTACCAATCTCTAACTTAACTATCTCATCCGTCTGGGGCTCTATAAAAATCAGACCATAATCTGTTGTATTGAAGCAGACTATTGCATGCGCAAACACCGGAAACCTTATGTAAACAAATCCGCAGCGGTAACCCGCTTTAAAGGCATTATTCTTAACGTCGGCGGCGAAGTTGAGACATGTATAATTTTCTGGATTATACTCGTTCTTGTCCGTTTGATCCAAAAATATAAAGTTGAGCGCCTCTTGATATGTGGGGTCTCTAATGGTGAAGCCCCTACCAGCCCCATCAATTACCCCCTGGAGATAGCCGTCTTCATATCCTAGAGTGTAGCCCGTTAAGTTTCCATAGACATAGCCGATATTAAAGCCGGTCTGGTTCCCATCGCCAAAGCCCAGAGTGTAACCTACTGCGCTGCCCTCACTAAATCCCCTACTATAGCCCTCTCGCGTTCCATCTTCAAAACCATTCTCGTAGCCTAGCGAGTAGCCAGTTCTATTTCCATACTCAAAGCCAATATTGTAACCCGATAAATAGCCGGTCCAATTCCCATTCTTGAAACCATTCTCGTAGCCCGTTGAATTGCCATGGACATATCCGCTCATATATCCGGATTCATATCCCACTTTGTGGCCGATGCTAAATCCAAAACTATAGCTAACAAAGGAGGAAAGGATTAGGAGCACACATGAGACTACCACAAGAAGTTTTGTTTCTCCATTCCTCCCATAATATTTCCGGCTGAGCATGGTTCATCGGAAGACATTAAACTCTAATTTTCCTAAAATATTTTTTGACTTCACCAATCTTCTTCACGCGGAACCCCTAACATATTTTATGATCTCCTCTAGGCTTCTTGAGATGCCAAACTTCCTCTTAAAGAACTTCAGTATATTCCATATGTCCCTTTTTAGTAGCATGTCGGCATTTGGGTGGCTGGTTCTGGCGTACTGGGGCCAGTCAATTATGAGTATGTGCCAGTCTGGGTTTATGATGACGTTGAATTCACTTAGGTCTCCATGAATGACCCCGGCGCCAATGTAGGCTTTCCTCACATTCTCTAGGATTTCGTCTAGGGTTTCTTCTGGGCTGGGCAGCTCCGTGATGCGGTAGAGGCATTCGCCCTCTATTATGCCCATGACGACGACATGCCTATTATGGCCGATTGGCTTTGGAACGGAGACCCCGCATGGATAGACTAGTTTAAGCGCCTCCATCTCCCTCTCGGCCGCTAGGCGGGACTGGTAGAGCCAAGATGCATGTCTCCTATCAAGTAAGTAGCCCCTAAGCCTCCTAGTCTGGCGGAAGCTAATTCTGCCAAGACGGTGGAATTTTACGGCCACCCTCTCACCGGACTGCGTCAGCGCATCATAAACATCCGATTCCTTCCCAACCCCAAGGGGCTTCCCAAGCGACTCCAAGATTCCAGCCTTAACTAGGGCGTTTAGGGCTAGGCAGTCGTAGCCAGCCATATTCAGAGCATAACCAACGTATGGGCCAATCCAGCGGTATAATAGGCCGA
>JAGTQA010000016.1:0-13634 GCA_018396975.1 Candidatus Bathyarchaeota archaeon
CCCATTAGAACTGTTGATACCGGATATGGTATTGAGCGCTTCACATGGCTCTCTCATGGCTCAGCCAGCTGCTTCCACGCCGTTTATGGTGAACTACTCGATAAGATTATGGGGCTGGCTGGCGTAAGCATCCCTGACAAGAAACTTCTAGAGGAGTTTGCCAGAGTCTCCGGGTTGATAAGCATATCTAAGAGTGTTAGCCGGGCTGAGAATTGGAGGCGTATAGCATATAGGCTGGGCATAGACTCCGATGAGCTCCAGCGGATAATGAATCCAATAGTCGATGTATTTGCGGTTACAGACCACACCAAATGCCTAGCCTTCATGCTTGCCGAAGGGGTTGTCCCATCAAATGTTGAGGAGGGCTATTTAACCAGACTCATAATTAGGAGAACCTACAGGCTGCTGAGGAACCTGAACATAGAGAATCTTATGCCCGACATAGTTGATATGCAGATAGCATATTGGTCTAGAGACTTCCCACACCTAATGGATATGCGCAGTGAGATCCTGGATCTTCTAAGGATTGAGATCGAGAAGTATGAGCAGACATTGAAGAGGGGTAGGGACCTAGTTAGGCGCCTAATTAGGGATGTTAGATCTAGGGGTGAGAGTGAGATTCCAATCAGTAAGCTGGTTGAACTCTATGACTCACATGGTATGACACCGGAGGTTGTAAGCGAGGTTGCAGCCTCAGAAGGTCTCACTATAAATGTTCCCGAGGGATTCTATAGCTTCGTCGCTGAGAGACATATATCCTCATCGAGGGCACCATTCAAGATGGCCGAAGAGATTGAGGATCTAGGCATAGACGTTTCAGGCCTACCCGAGACTAAACCATTATACTATGAAGACCAATACATGAGGGAGTTTAAGGCTAAGGTTCTAAAAGTCTCAGGGAGCCGCGTAATCTTGGACAGAACGGCCTTCTATCCGGAGGGTGGAGGCCAGCCGGCTGACCACGGCTTCCTAGAATTTAATGGTGTTAGGGCTAGGGTCTATGATGTTAAGAAGGCTCCCGGAAACGTGATAGTCCACTTTGTTGAGGGCGCCATTCCCCGGGAAGGATGTGAAGTTAGGGGTGTAATAGACTGGGATAGGCGTATAAGCTTAATGCGCCATCACACCGCAACGCACCTAGTTATGGGCGCTGCGAGGAGAGTTTTAGGCGAGCACGTCTGGCAGGCAGGCGCGCAGAAGGATGTTGAGGCATCCAGGCTCGATATAACCCATCCTAAGAGGCTCAGTAGGGAGGAGATAGCCCGAATAGAGGAGCTAGCCAACGAGGCGGCCATGCGAAATATGCCGGTCGAAATCTTCTGGATGCCTAGGGAGGAGGCTGAGCGGAAATATGGCTTTAGGCTATATCAGGGAGGAGTTGTTCCCGGAAGAGAGATCAGGGTTGTTAAGACGGGAGATTGGGAGGTTGAGGCATGCGGTGGAACACATTGTAGATCAACCGGGGAGGTCGGCCTAATAAAGATTGTTCGGACAGAGAGGATACAGGACGGTGTTGAGCGCATAATCTTTAGCGCCGGATTACCAGCCTTAAAGAGAACCCAAGAGGCTGAGGCTAAGATCCTTAGAGCCGCAGAGCTACTTGAGGTTCCAATTGAGAAGTTTGATGTGGCACTTGAGAGGGTTGTGGGTGAGTGGAGGAATCTACGTAAAGAGAGGGACCGCCTAATGGAGAGGATCGCAGGGGTTATGGCTGAGCAATATATCTCATCAGCCCAGGAGGTTGGCGGCATAAAGGTTATTTCGCGGATCGTGAAATCCCGGGAGGCTGATGTGGATCTACTCATTAAGGTCTCAAATGAGATCGTTAAGATGAGCCCGAATGCTATAGCTCTCTTGATCCGCATTAATGGGGATGCTAGGGCAATAGTGAGAGTCGGTTCTGAAGCCCTAAAACTCGGATTTAACGCTGCTGAGATAGCCCGTAAAATAGGTCTTATCCTTGGGGGCGGTGGAAGTGGAAAGCCCGACTTCGCCCAAGCCGGCGGGGTTAGAGTTGAGGCCGCACATAAAGCTTTAGAGGAAGCTAAATCAATTATATATGGTATTGCTGGTGGATAGGTAATGGCATCCCAGCTAATCGATTGGAAGGCTATTGAGGAGAAGTGGAGGCGAAGGTGGGAGGAGGCCCGCATATTCGAGGCTGACCCGGACCCAAATCGTAAGAAATGTTTTGTCACATTTCCCTATCCATACATGAACGGCCCACTTCATGTTGGGCATGGCTTCACCGCGACTAGGGTTGACATATATGCGCGTTTCATGAGGATGAGGGGCTACAACACGCTCTTCCCGTGGGCTTGGCATTGGACTGGTGAGCCAATCCTTGGCGCATCCCTAAGGCTTAAGATGGGCGATAAGGATCTTATTAAGGCTCTTAGGGAGATAGATCGGGTTCCAGATGAGGAGCTTGAGAAGTTTGTTGATCCAGTTTATATGGCGAGCTATTATACGCGTGAGAGCCGCGAGGTCGTTAAGAGAATGGGCTTCTCAATCGACTGGAGGAGGGAATTTCATACAACAAGCTATGAGCCCACATATAGCAAGTTCATTGAATGGCAGTATGAGACTCTAAGGGATATGGGCTATGTTACTAGGGGTGTGCATCCGGTAGTTTGGTGCCCAAACTGCCAAAGCCCAACCGGAGACCACGATAGGCTTGAGGGTGAAGGCGTTTTTCCAGAGGAGTATACACTCATAAAATTCATCTTTGGGGATGGATATCTTCCGGCTGCAACCTTTAGGCCTGAAACAGTATTTGGCGTAACAAACATGTTCATAAACCCGGATGCAATATATGTTGAGGCGATCGTGAATGGGGAGAAGTGGATCGTTAGTAGGGAGGCAGCCTTCAAGCTCTCAGAGCAGCTTAGGAAAGTTGAGGTTTTAAGGGAGTTTAAGGGCTCTGAGTTAATTGGCAAATACTTTAAGGAACCTATAGGTGGAAGGGAGCTACCCATCCTACCAGGATGGTTTGTAAACCCAGACTCCGCAACCGGTGTAGTTTATAGCGTTCCAGCACATGCCCCAGCGGATTGGATAGCCCTAAAGGATCTGATGGAGAAGCCGGAGACCCTAGAGGTTTTCGGCGTCTCAATTGATGTAGTTAAGGGGATTAAGCCCATATCACTTATAAGCGTTGAGGGCTTTGGTGATTATCCAGCCATAGAGATCGTTGAGCAGATGGGGATAAAGGATCAGTTCGACCCGAAGCTTGAAGAGGCAACATCAATAATATATCGTAAGGAGTTCCACACGGGAGTTCTAAAGCCGATATGTGGTAAATATGCTGGTAAGATTGTTAGGGAAGTTAAGGCGCAGATAATTGAAGACTTCAAGAAATTGAACATCGCGGACTCAATGTATGATCTGCCACAGAAGGTTGTATGTAGGTGCACAACAAGATGCATTGTGAAAATTCTATCAGATCAATGGTTCCTACGCTATTCTGACCCAGAGTGGAAGCGCCTAGCCCATGAAGCAATAGACTCGGCTAAAATATTCCCTGAGAGCGCTAGAGTATACTTCCATGATAAGATTGATTGGCTTAGGGATTGGGCCTGCGCTAGGAGGACAGGATTGGGGACGCCGCTTCCATGGAGCCCGGGATGGATAGTTGAAACCTTAAGTGACTCAACGATTTACATGGCCTTCTACACAATTGCCAAGCACATAAGGCAGCATAATATTGGGCCCGAGCAGCTAACTAGGGAGGTCTTCGACTACATATTTCTGGGGAGGGGGGATCCGGAGAGCATCTCGGAGAGATCTGGAATAGCATCTTGGATTCTCCGCGAGATGCGCAGTGAGTTCCTATATTGGTATCCGGTTGACTTGAGGGTTTCAGCAAAGGAGCTTGTCCCAAACCATCTTTCATTCTTCATATTTCAGCATGTTGCGCTATTTCCTAGGGAGCTCTGGCCTAGGGCTATAGGTGTTAATGGTGTGCTGACAATTGAGGGTCAGAAAATGTCTAAGTCTAAAGGGAACTTCCTAACCCTAAGGGATGTTGTAGATAGGTTTGGAGCTGATGTTGTTAGGTTAACGCTTGCGCTCGCAGCCGAGGACATGGATGATCCGGACTGGCGTGAGGAGAACGCTAGGAGCATAGACGCGCGGCTAAAATCTCTCTATGCCTTCATAAGCCAGATTACAAGCCTATCCGGGAAAGAGATGGCCATTAAAAGTATTGATAAGTGGTTAATCTCGGTGTTGCAGGGTAGGATAAGGGCTGTTACAGAGGCAATAGAGAATCTGAAGACTAGGACTGCCGCTGAAATAGCATTATATGAGGTTTGGAATGATGTAAGGTGGTATCTTAGGCGTAGCGAGAATCCGAATCCAGAAACTCTTAGGAAGGTCGCCGATGTGTGGGTTAGGCTCCTAGCGCCCTTTGCCCCATTCCTATGCGAGGAGCTCTGGAGCATGCTTGGCAATAAGGGCTTCGTCTCACTGGCTGAGTGGCCTAAACCAGACGAGTCAAAAATTAACATTAAAGCTGAGGAGGCCGAGATTTTGATTAGGAGCCTAATAGATGACACGATGAATATCCTAAGGGTTGCAAGGATAACGCCTAAGAGAATATACTATTATGTTGCGGCCGGATGGAAGTGGAGGGCCTACATTAAGCTCCTAGAGATGTCCATCTCAAGGAAGCTTGATATGAGGGAGGCTATGAGGATACTCATGGAGGATGAGGTTTTAAGGGGGGTTGCGAGGAGCCTAGCACCCTTCGTAAGCCGACTAATAGAGGAGCTCAATACGCTTCCAGAGGAGAGGAAACGTAGGCTTCTGGAGGCTGGCATAATAGATGAGCTGGCTGAGCTAGAGGAGGCGCGGAAGTTCCTAGAGAGGGAGTTTAATGCCGAGATAACGGTTTACTCAGAGGATGATGCGCGGAAGTATGATCCTAGGGGGAAGGCGCAGCAAGCTAAACCATACAAGCCAGCAATATATATTGAATAGTCTTCTCCATTCAGCCCTATTTTTAGGCATACTTCTTCTCTTCTTCCTCGCTCCCAATGTTTGAGTGGGTAACTATGCGGTCTATTATGGCCTGTATGGAGGATTCAAAGGCAGCATATATTGTTCTTCCAGCATCATACATTAGAATTATGGAGAATATGAATGCTGCCGCCGAGACGACTAGGCTCAGCCACCCACCAATCTCTGGAATCGACGATATTAGTGGTGATGCAATAGAAACCAATATGGCCACAACAAAAATCGTTAGTAGCTCCTTTAGGGCCCTAACTATCGCCGGCTCATTCTTAGGATTAAAGCCCGGTATATATCTTAGAATGGAGCCCGAGGCAACATCTATAACCCTTATTAAGTCTAATATCACTCTCAGAACCATAAAAAAGAGCACTATTACTATAATTAGTGCGGCAGCCGTCGCTAGGGTGAATCCGCTTGGAGATGCAATGATCAGTATGGAGGAGAGGCTTATGTTAAAGAAGCTCAATGCGAAAACTATTAGGAATATTAGGCCGGCATTTATTAGAATTCTAAGAATCCTCTTTTCAATCTCCTCTCTCAAAATCCCTTCCCTCCTAATGGTGATTAGTCACTAAAATCTTGATTGAGCATCATCTTTCCCAACATTATTGCCAATCAATAATATTTGCTCCTTCACCTATAAATTTATTAGATACATTTCCCCTCATCTAAGAGATACTATGCCCAGTAAGTCCCCAAGCGGCTCCGCTGAAAGAAACCTAAGCATTCTATATAAGAGGGCGCTCCTCTCCTCTTTCGGGTCCGGATTAATAGGCCCCTTCATACCCATATATGTAACACAGCTTGGTGCTTCATCGGCCGAGATAGGCTTGGTTCAGGCAATAAACTCCGTTTCACCCAGCATAGCCCAGATACCATGGGGTTTCTTTGTCGATAAGGTTAGGCGGAGAACGCTGATCGTCGCACTTGGTAACTTTCTATATGCGTTTATGCTACTGCTGCTTTTGGGCATAAGGAATGTAGCCGATTTCATCATAGTTGTTCTCTTGGCTTATGTTCTGTCGGCTATGAGCGTGCCAGCCCTAAACTCTCTAATAGGTGAGCTCTCAGATAGGGTTGGTAGGGGTAAGGTTCTAGCTAGGATTAACGCCATGGCATCACTTGGAAGCATGCCTGCAACCGTAATCTCAGGATACATAATTTATAGGGTTGGCGGCTCCACATGGGAAATGTATAGAATTCCAATAATATTATGCTTCATCTTTAACCTCGCAGCCTCGGTGATGGTTTTGATGGCTAAGGATCTACAGTTTACTCGAGAGAGCTTCTCAGTTAGGGGCTGGGCTAAAGCCCTAAAGAAGAATCCATACTTTAAGCGGCTATGCCTACTCTCAACATTTCAAGGTTTCTCGATGGGTTTAGCATGGCCTCTCTTCACTCTAACCATCGTGAAAGTTATTAGGGCAGACATGTTCCAAATATCGCTCCTAAATGTTATTAGCGCATCAACAGCCTTCATTGTTCGAGGCTTCACTGGTAGATTGGCTGATAGGGCTGGTAGGAAACCGCTTATAGTGTTAGGCAGGATGGGTTTATTTCTTGTTCCGCTGATATATGCTATAGCGAGATCAATATATGAACTAATTATCGTAAACTTCGTCATCGGCATATTGACTGCGGCATCAGACGTTGCAATCTCAGCGTATCTACTCGATATATCGCCTAGGAATATGAGAGGCTCATACACAAGTCTATATAATGCCATATCCGGCTCCTTTACATTCCTAGGCTCAACCTTCGGGGGCTATCTGCTTGATCTATCCATGGGCTTAGGACTTAATCTCCACGATGCAATGACAATGATTTATGTGATCTCAATAATTGGTAGGATAGTCTCTGGAGCACTCTACTTGACCCTTCAGGAGCCATATAAGTATCCAGCTAAGTTCGAGGAGGAGCTTAAGCAGATATTTGAGGAGGAAGTTGAGACTATTGAGAGGATGATAAGGGAGTATAAGAAGATTGAGGATGAGGACCTAGAGTGGTTTGAGAGGCTCTCCGGAAACAGCTCAAAAAGATAAAAACTTATTTGTACCCTTGAGAATTTTCTTGGTATGTCTCAAACAACCATACTCGAGAAGCTTAGGGAAGATCTTAAAAGGATCGATGAGGCTCTAGCCCAGCTAGAAGCAAAAAGAAAGGAGATCGATGAAGAATACTCGGCGGTTCTAAGCGAGGAGAACAAGATATTCGAGGAGATGAGGCAGTGTAGAGACCAATATAAATATATCCAGTTAGAGATGAGGTTCAACGCAATCTCTAGTCGTAGGAAGGAGATTGAGGCGAGGAAGGCTGAGATCGAAAGGAAGATTAGAGGGTATAGCGAGGAAAAGGCAAAGATACAAATGCGCATAGAATATTTGAAACCAAAGTCCCCTTAGCAACTCCAATAATTAATAGGAAAAATTTGAGAGCCTAACGACAATCACCAGTTTAGAGACGCTTTATCTTTTTTCCCTCACATATATTAGTTTAGATTTAATATCGAGTATCGTTGGGAGGATATCGCTTCTTAAGAAACCCATTTTTATGAGATTTGAATCTCTAATTTTCCTTTTAGACTGTATCAGTGCCCTCTTAGCCCATATCTTTCTCATGCTAGTTAGGGGATAAATCAAACCTCTAAAAACCTCCTTAGACTCAATCATTTTCCCCATTAACGCTAGGCTAGCTCCAGCTATAAGAGTAGCTACAATATATAGGATGAGACGCCACCAGAGTTCTCTAGGCTCATAATTCTTGAGCATTGTGAGCATTCTATTCTTAACTGAATGGTAAAGTTTTTTCGGCTTTAAGAATCGGGCTGGTTCACAATCGTGGAGTACCACAGCCGATGGAACCAAAACAATTTTATATCCTAGGAGCCTAACTCTGAAGGAGAAATCGGTGTCATCATCATAAATGAAGTAGTCTGGATCGAACCCTCCCACCTCCTCAAACACTTCCCTTCTAACGATGCAGCCAGCTGCCGATGCAGCAAATAGTTCCAAAACATTTCTGAGGGAGTCGGCTTTAGACCCATAAAGCGTATACCATGTTCCTAGCGCATCGATCGCTAATCCAGCATGATCGAGGAGATCAGGACTTTTGGCGATAACTATCTTTGCCTGCGCGGCCCCTATCCTCTCATCGCTCTCCATAATCTTAACTAGCTCTTCGAGCCAGTTCTCGGTCACATACACATCGTTGTCTAGGAAAGCGAGGTATTTTGTCTCTGAGTCTAGAAAATTTTTATCAACGTTATGAGATGCTGAGGCACCAATATCATGGTTATAGTGTATTAGCTTGACATTTGGAAATTTCTTTCTAAGCCAAGTCTCTATGTTATCGGTTAGGCAATCCACAACTATTACATCATATCTTGGATAATTTGTCTGCTCTAGAAATTTAAGACATTTCTCCAGCCGCTCAATCTCCCTAAAATTAACCACTATGACCGAGACTTTTGGGCTTCCTCTTTTATCCAACTCTGCCGATCACCGCAGTTCTCATGCTATTTCATCAGTTACCTCAACCCATATCCTCATCTTCTCGGTCTGGGCCCTCCAGAACTTGATTTGCATGGCCTCCTTAAACCATCTATCAACGCTTTTCTCTATATGATTTGCAAGTTCAAGGTAACAGTCAGAGTAAGTTTTAGACGTGAGGTCTGCTTCATCACAAATCCTCCATATAATCTCGTTCATTTCCAATCCATTCGCCTCCCTCCTCAAATCCCTAAATATGTTGCGCGGCCGCTTATCGTGGAATCCTATAGGCTTACCTAGGCAGATTTTATCCCCAATTCGGTCTGCTATCTTCTTGAGGAATACTCCAGACCATATGTCATCGAACCTATCTACATCCATGAAGTTCATGTAGAGCTGGTAGAAGGCTGGGACGATCTTAGGTAGGAATGCCGTGTTCATGCTGCAGAGGGCAAAATACGTGCCTTCGCCAACAATTATCTTCTCCCTCTTTAACCCCTCACTTAATATTCTACTCTTCCCATCTAACCCTCCATGGTAGATGATTGTTAGGGCGTCTAGGTCCGGCTGCCCACTCCAGAGCCCCATATTTAATACGCACTCCCCCCAATTATCGCTCCATATATAATCTTCCTCTCTGCAGGGTGGCATGTAGGGGTGTCCTCTCGGAAATATTCTATCCTCGGTATTCAGGAAGAGGTTGTCGATTGTATTATACCATTTCCCCGCTGAGTGTACTGTAACTCCACCTTCACTGAAGAGATTGGTTACATGAGCCTCTAAAAAGTTACCTTGGATATATACGTCATCATCTAACTCAATTATTACGTCGGCTTCATCCTCATATGCCCTTAAAAAGCCAAATGATGTCTCAGCATGGCATCTTTCTGGAATCAGCCTAAAATATTTCTCAAAGGAGCTTCCAAATCTCTTTCTAAACCACTCCTCCCTCTCCCTCGGGCCATAATATTCATGCGCGACATCAGCTAGAATCTCATCATTTCTTCTTCGAATATCCTCATCGCCCTCATCCACCACTATTACCTTAATATCCTCATGTCCAAGCATACGATTAAGGCCTTTTAGGTTTGTAAGAACGTTTATTGATGAGGTAATGATGTGAATTAACATTGTGGGTCTGTATTGGCATTTCTAGAAAAGCGCTTATAATCCTTTTGATATTTTAAGGTAATAGGTTGGATGATTGTTTAGAGTTAGCCTTCGCACTCTATTGTGTGAATTAAGCCATCGCGCCCTATACTAATTAATATGCCCCTTCCATCAAAGCCGCATAGGCGACAGCTCAAGATGCGCAGAATCCTCAACTCGCCAATCCCCCTAATACTGCTGACGTCAACGTCTATGCCGGAGACTCTCAAATTTGCTGGAGCCATGCTGGTAATACAGTCCATTAAGTATGCTGGGTAAGAATGCTCTATGCTCTCCCCATATCTGGCATTTGCATGCATTGTGAATATTCCAGTTACCCTATGGGCCCTATTAAACCCAATAATCTCCCCTAAAATCCTCCTGCCTCTCCATCCATCATTTATGTCAAGCAGACAGTTTATTGGATCAATTATTGCAGCCTCCATGCCCCTCTCCTCGATTATCCGCCTATAATCTTCAGTAAACCGCTCATTAATGTCCGATGGATTTAGTACATGAATTCTTTCGCTAATTTCATCCCAGTTGATATTGAGTCTCTCGGCCCTAAACCTTATTCGAGTCTCCAAATCGAACGTTCCACTCCCACATCTCCAGACGTCATCCAATATAGCGTATAGGACTCTACATCCATATGATGCTGCCCTAAGCATTATCTCACTGGCAATTAGGCTCTTGCCAGCCCCAAGAGGCCCAGTAACCAGGATCTGCGCTGAGCGGGGTATCCCATTTAGGGGCTCACCATCAAGTCCAAGGAAGAGTTTATCCAAGAAAGTCCCAGTCTTAAATCCTGTAGTCGTTCCATATGCTCTATGATATTTTTGTGGCACTAAGATTGCCTCTTTAAGGGACTCGGCCCCCAGCCCTCTAGGCTTCCCCATCGACTCTGCCGCTGGCCCCTCAATAATCGGTCTAGCATCCTCTGGATGACCCACCTTATGAGTTTCTGATAGCTCTGCTCCCTGCTCTATTAGAGCCCACCTAACCCCCCTCCTCTCAACAATATTCTTTGATTTGAGTGCGTAAAGTATTGCATAGGCCGAGTTAGGACCATACTTTGGTATTCCCAGCGCTGAAGAGATCTCCTCCAGGGTTGCCTCGCCACCAGCCTCCCTCAGAAATCTTATGATATCCTCCTCACTAACCATCCCGCAACCCCACTATAATATTTCCAGATAACCCCTAATTTTTATGCTAATTTATTGGAGCCTCTTTTGGCGCAGTCTCTCCCTATCCCTCAGTAGAATCTTCACCGTCTTCCAGGATTTGCGGACGAAGTCTGGGTATGACCCGTGCTCCTCAATCCACCTCTTTAGGAAGGATATGGTTTTTGGGTCCGCGGCATATCCGGAGCCGAAGTCGCCATAAATTTGTTTCAGACTCTCTATTTCCCTATCCCTCTCAACCTTTGCTACTATTGAGGCTGCCGAGACAATCGGATATGTTCTGTCAGCTTTGTGCTCCGAGACAATCTTAACCGTGAATGGTAGCTCCTCAGCGATATGCTGCCTAAATCTCTCGGGCAATATGTCTGAGGCGTCCACATAAGCTATGTCTGGTTTTAGATCCCTTATTATTGAGGCCATGATCCGAGCCTCAAGCCTATTCAACCTATTCAATCTCCTCCCATGCTCAACAACGCGGTCTATCTCAGAGGGGGGAACCTTAACCACCCTATAGTCTTCAACAATCTTAAGTATCTCGCCAGCTAAATACTCCCTCCTCCTAGGCGATAGGGTCTTGGAATCCCTAACTCCTAGGCGTATTAGGTTCGGTAACCTTTCCTCGTCGATGAGGACTCCAGCTATGACGAGGGGGCCTATGACGGGCCCTCTTCCAGCATCGTCTATTCCGCAGAGTCGCAGCCCATGCATATGATATTATCGCCCCATTCTCCTCAAGATTTCATTGGCAATCTCTCTCGGCAGCCTAGCCCTATTCTCATATGTAACCTCAATTATATCTACGTCCCCCCTCTTCCTAATCATATCCGTAAAGCCGGATCTAACCCTATAATGTATTGTTCCTAGGACGATTCTTCCACTATCCAGAGCCCTCAAAACAGCCCTCTTAAAGGCGTCTGAATATAGTTCCATGGGTCCAACTTCATCTATAACCACTAAGTCCGCATACTCACAGGCGCTTAGGATCGCTCCAACACCAACCCCCTCAAGATCCTCTACGCAAACCCTATACTTGCCAACTGATGGCCCAATCTTCTGGTTTATATGGGCTAATATGCCCTCAACACCTCTCCCCAAATCAACTATTTTAAAGCCTACTCTTACACCACCCTCGCGAATCTCTTGGCTGATCATCCCCCCAACTCTAACCCCCCTAGCCCTCAAATAATCCACGGCATTCAGGAGGACTGTGGTTTTTCCTATTCTTGGGGGTCCAGTTAAGAATATGTGGCGTTTAGAGTAGCCTTCACCCTTCAAGAGTATCTCCATATTCTGGACCAATAGACTCCCTTCTCAGGCTAGAACTGCTTCAGCACATCCTCCTTACCCATTATATGACCACAGTAGTGGCATCTTAGCTTCAGGGGCTCCTCACTCTCAACATAAAATATTGGCTTAACGGGCTCACTCTCGCTATTAGATATACATGGGGGATTTGTGCACTTAATTATGCCATGAATTATTGATGGGAGCTTAACCCTCTGCTTCTCAACAACCCTATAGTTCCTAATAATATTAATCGTTGCATGCGGGGCTATTAACGCTATCTTATCAACCTCCTCAGGGTTCAACTCGCGCCCCTCAATTTTCACAATATCCTTGACGCCGAGCTTTTGGCTTGGGACGTTCATGGCTATGGTTACAACGCCATTCTCCCGCCCATCGATCCCCAGAATCTTAATAACGTTTAGGGCATGGCCCCTAGTTATATGGTCGATGACCGTTCCATCCTTAATCTTTGAGACCCTAAGGGTTCTCCTAGACATCCACTAACACCAAGAAAAATAATTCTTTCCAGCGCTATAAAGCATTATCTATAGGCAGTCTCATTAATCCCCGTTTCCTGCTGCTGGGGGATGCCGTGGAGGTTAGGGTTGAGGGCCTTGGTCCTCGCTGCTCCTCCGCATTATATAGTCTCTGTAGGCTCTCATGATCACCTCAAATGCCTCATATATATCCTTGGCCGGATACAATAGGGCGAAGTCCTCGGGATCTAATAGCCGATGCTTTAGGGGCCACCTCCTAACCCACTCTAAGAAGTTAAGCCACATCTCACCCAACAATATCACTGGAATATTTGATATGTGCTTAACCTGTAGGAGCTGCCATGTATATGCGAGCTCAAGTAGTGTCCCTACGCCGCCGGGGGCAACCACAACTGCGTTTGAGACGCTCATAAACTCGTCTAGGCGCTGGGAGAATCTGTCGAACTCCTTCTTTATATCTAGGTGGCTTGACTCAATCTCCTTAAAGGGCAGCTTAATCCTTAACCCTATCGCCTTAACATCGCTGTTCTCCCGTCCAGCCCTATGCCCCTCGCTTGCGGCATTCATCAGCCCCGGTCCGCCACCGGTAACTATATTCATTCCAGCCTTAGCTATCATCTTAGCCAGCTCATAAATCTCCCAGTATATTTTGCTGCCCCGCTCTATCCTAGATGAACCGAATATGGCAACAGTGAAACCCCTAGATTCACCGCTCAATCCATAAGCCTCCAAAGACTAGTATAGCCTTTTCAAGCCTTAATCCTTTTCTGATTCCATATGCGCTCACATAAATAAGCAAGTAAGTTATTTGCCCATTTACTTCTCAAAAAGAGTTATTTTTCTTCCACCTCCAGAAGGTATTCTGGTGTTGGCCGTGGGCTACTGCTCACCGTCCGATGTCCGGCTACTAACTGGCGTCTCAGAGTCTATAATTAGCGATGAGGAGATCGAGAGCCTAATTACCCTAGGAGACCAGCAGATCAATGACGATATAGGGGTATTCGTGGGGG
>JAGTQA010000016.1:13829-41484 GCA_018396975.1 Candidatus Bathyarchaeota archaeon
TGGAAGAATCCTAGCACGGATGCCGGCGGATAAACGCTTACTCAACCCCCAGTATCTCCCTAGCCTTATCAATATACTGGCACTTTTTACGCTGATGCTCCTTAACAAACTCCGTAACTATCCTTGTTAGGCGAGCCTTATCCTCACCGCATAAGATATTGCCACATTTACAGTCATTATAGAGTTCAATAACGTCTTTGTCGTCCTCGAAGAAGTGGAATAGATATAGGTCGAAGATTGGGCATATATCTGGGTTGCCGCCGAGCTTACGCTGCTCCTCAGCGGTCGGCTGGCCGCCTGTAAAGGCATAAAAGATCTTCTTGGCTATCACGCTAGGCTCCTCATCGAGCGTGAAGTAGCTCATCGGATCACGCTTACTCATCTTATACCCGCCATCTAGGGCCCTGATCAGCTTATGATATGTTGATGAGGGTGGAATAAACTTGAATCTGCTATGGAACCGATCGGCTAGGTCCCTAGTGAAGCGTATATGCGGATCCTGATCAACGCCGACCGGAACAACCGTCGGCTTTGGGCCGCCGAAGTCCTCAAGTTGCGGCATAAGTATGTCGCCGGCCTGTATTAGAGCTGACAAGTATAGGCCCATATGTCTCTCACCATATATGGCCCTCATGGTCGCCAGCGTCGCGCCCCTACTGAATATTATGGCTAGATTTTTAACCCTCTCCTCCTTGGATTGGCGGTAAATGTAGCCCCTCTTCGGGTCGAAACCTAAGGCCAAAATATCCGCAACATTATTTATGGCTATTTTCTCGCTCTCCTCAAAGGGTATCCCATTATCCTCATAAGCCTCTATATCAGCGATGCAGTAGAAGGCGGTCGCACCCTGCTGCTGAAAATATATTATCTCACGTACAGTCATCAACGTTCCAAGGTGGAATTCGCCGGTCGGCTTTATCCCACTCATTACAGCGAACTCTTCTCCACTCCTCATGGCCTCAATTATGCGCTCAAAATCCCTATGTCCAAATATGACTCCTCTGCGCATGGCGGCCGATGGATTAGGTATCTTGGGGAGTAGGGGTTTGAGGGGTTGAATGCCGAATTCAACGTAAAGTCTCTCGTAGTCCTCAACTAGGGTTGCTCCAAAGGGGTCTAGGAGAGGCCTACCACCTAACCCAGCATCAGACATGATCATTAACCCTCCTATAAACCAGACCTAATAAATAGTTCGGAGATTTAGGCAGCAATCCAAATATTTTCAGTGGGGAATGCGAACATAGTGCTAATGCCATTCCAAGGGATTATCACCCTACTAAACTATCGGATACCTATAGCAAACCAAAATATATATTTGATGGAGATCTCAGGAAACTGTTTTATCCTCTAAATTCATAATTCCCTCATTGTGGCGTGCTATCTCTATCTCCATTATCATTTCCTTTGTTTTGCGAGCCCTAGCCCTATTAATGTGGATATCCAGCGTTAGCATTATGATGTAAGGTGCGAGGATGTAGAGTGTAGCGATTAATGGATTATGGAATAGATACGATATTGTAGTGACTGGGTTAGAGCCGTTAGCGAGGACAATATCTCTTATCCATGCTGATACCAATGTGAATGCTAGGCAGAAGATGAAGTGTACGATCACGCTTCTATCTTTACCAAGTAGGATAGATGGGGCAATGGATGAGAGGACAAATACCCATGCAAAATTATGTATAAAGTTTATAGTGCTAAGGTTGAGTGTGAGCCAGGCGCCTAAACTAGGCATAAAATTATTCAAGGAATCAATTAGAGTCACTAGGGATATCTGGGTAAAAATTTGATAGCCAACCATAAGGATCCATGCAGATAAGATATAGGGTAAAGTTAGAATGCTCCTCCTCATCGCCCACCAAACCCAAACCTAAAAATGAATAATATTGAACCATAATATTACTCCTTATGAAGCACAGATCTATTTTCGGAGTTAACCTTAAGCGGCATAAAACATTTATTTCTCGTCGGCCTCTCTCCCTCCAAGGGACGTATATACTAGGTGGGTGGTAACAATTGAGGTTTCATTCATCAGAGTTCTCAGTCCAGAGCAGGCGAAAGATGGAGATTATAGACGTAACCGGTAAAGTGAGCGGCATAATTGAGCGTAGTGGTGTGAGGAATGGTCTTGTTAACCTATGGGTTCCCCACACAACCGCGGCCATAGCGGTAAATGAGCGTGATCCAGATCTATGGGAGGACATACTTTCCATAATGGAGAAGCTGGTGCCAGTGAGGGGTGATTACCGCCATAACGCGAAGTATGGCTGGATACCAAGCGAGCAAAATGCCCATGCTCATATCCTTAACTGCCTAATAAAGCCTAGTATAACAATACCAATAGAGAATGGCCTAATGCTTTTAGGGACGTGGCAATCAATCTTATTCATTGAGATGGATGGGCCGCAGACGCGCACGGTTCAAGTGCATGTGATGGGCGAGTAGGATGCTCAGCTTAAATACCTCCCCTCTTCTCTAGGACGCTTATGAAGCGCTTAACATCGCCGTAAATCTTCTCATAGATGTGGGCGCTGTTGGAGAAGTCTAGGTATGCACCAACTTCAACACCCAGCCTTTCAGCGATCCTCCTCTGCAGTTCCGTCATTGCGAGCATGTTCATGTGCATGGCCCTAAAAATATCCCTACTCCTCCAAGATGTATGCATGATTAGTTTACCGTCCCTAATCGTGCACCAAACCCTTTGTAGACATGGCGGTGAGTCAACCCACATATCCCTCTCCGGAATCCACGTTATTGCCTGAGCCCTCCTTGAGAATCCAACTCTGCTTAGCTTTTCAATTATGTAGCCTATCTGATCTATGCCCTTAGGCGGATAATTGAATAGGCGCTCATGATATGTATAATGGATTTTCCCCTCCCTAACGGCCCAATCTAGGGTCCCCTCCAAGACCTCCTCAATATAATTCTTTAGAGAACCTTTTATGGCAGTGTATATGTCGCCCCTATGAACCCTCGGCTCACTAAACGGCTCATCAACAACTACGAGTAGGCCCAATATCTCTTTAGACTTCTCACCATATTCTGTTGGGGTCTCAATACCCTCACTCCAACATTTTAGCACAGCCTTCTCCCAAGCCTCAGCTACTGTGCGTGCCCTAATCAAGACTCCAAGAGCTCCTTGCACCCCTACCCCTCCACCATCTTTAGCCAGCACTAAACTTTTGCTTGATCGAAATATAAATCGTCTCCGATAAAAATTATTGATGTGATTACCTTAAAATGTTAAGGATAGTGGCTAGGGATGGATGGTGTCTTTTTAGAGAGTGGAGAACCTTGCCTAAAGTATGGTTGCACATTATGCTGTCATGGGACGATCATGCCCCTAACATGGATCGACATAAAAAGGATAGTGAAGTTAGGATATGGGATTAGTGACTTCGCCGAGAGAATTAATCGTGAATGGAGATTAAGGAATGTTCATGGAAGATGCTTCTTCCTAGAGGGCTCCAGATGCAAAATATATAGGTATCGACCATACGGCTGTCAGCTATATCCATTAGTATATGATTGGAGTAGGCGTAAGATTACCCTGGACAAATTGTGCCCTTATAGAGGAGAGTTTAAGATTCGGGGAGAAGACGCTAGAAAGTTAATGTTTGTGCTGAGCTCCTTAAGAAGACCAGTTAAAAAGCAGAAAGTATTTAAGATGTCTATCAATAATTTGTCTTGGTGAGCTCCCATGTCCGAGTTTGATGAGTTCTGGGATAGGTGGTTTAGGAGGCGGAGGTGGCCATTCTCAAGCTTCTTCGAGGATATCGATGAGATGTTTAGGGAGATGGAGCGAATGTTCGAGAGGGAATTCGAGAACCTAACAAGAAGGGTCCCAAAGGATCTTGTGAGGGAAAGGGTTCTGCCAGACGGCACAAAGGTGCATGAGTGGGGCCCATTCGTCTATGGATATAGTATAACAATTGGCCCGGATGGTAAGCCAGAAATCAGAGAGTTTGGCAACATAAAGCCAGGTATGGCCAGACCCGGCAGACCCTCAATCTCTATTAGGGAAGAGCGGGAACCTCTGGTTGACATAATTAATACTGACGGTGAAATAAGGGTTATAGCTGAGCTGCCCGGTGTCGAGAAGGAGGATATAAAACTTCATGGAACCGAAACCACGCTAACAATAAGCGTTGACACACCCCAGCGCAAATATTATAAGGAGGTCGAGTTGCCCGAGAGGGTTGATCCAAAGCAGGCTAAATCAACATACAAGAACGGTGTGCTGGAGGTTACACTTCCAAAGAAGAAGACTGAGGCGCCAAAGGGTGAGCCAATAAAGATAGAGTAAAAACATAATATTCCTAATAAGAGCCTCTCCCTCCAAAATTTTTATACCTATCATTCTTCTACTCATATTATTGTTTAGATTGTGGATGCTAATAGCCCTTTTAGAATAAGGCTGATTAGTATTGAAGATACTGCGCAAGAAAGTCCTGAGGAAGGTTCAGCGGGAAATTCCATGGCTAGAGCATATTATAAGCGATGAGAAGATTGCTGGTGACCTAAATCCCTCAATATCAAGCTTGGAGGTTCAGGCTAAAGAGGGGAGTCTCTGCCTATATTGTAGGGGCAGTAGAATGTTATGTGGAAAAGAAAGATGTCCAGCCATGGTCAGATTATACTCATTTCTTAGGGTTAAAAGGTTGGTGGATGCTGATAGAATCTTCGGTTCCTCGCCGCCCGGCGTCTTTGTTGGCAGAATAGGTTACCCTCATGTTTATGCTGGGCCGCTTATACCGCCCATTGTAGGCGACACATCGCTCTTCGATATGCCTGAAAAGTGGATTGGAAAGACTATTGAGGAAATAATTGATTTTAGAACTGGATTAATACGTGGAAAGTTTAGGGTTAACGTCAAGAAGCCACTAGACAACGAGCAGTTCCTTAGCAGAACCCTTGAGATAGCCCTATCAAGAGAGCCAGTTAATATAGAGGCGGCCTTTAAGAAAAAGCCCTCAGGCCGTTTCCTATTCGATGATGAGGTCCAGCCTATGGGTCCCTCAGCCCCGCTCCTCAAAATTGAGGTTGAAAGCGCGAAGGTAGATGATAGGATTGAGAAGGCATATAATGATGTTGATTTGAGGGCTGAGGAGGCCGTGCTTAACCTATACCTTAATGGTGTCCCAGTCTCAAGGATTCAAAGGGCCTTCAGTATTGGAGCGTTTGGCATTAAAAGACAGAGGAGGCTTGTGCCAACAAGGTGGAGTATAACCGCCGTTGACTCGGCAATCTCAAGGCGTCTAATAGAGGATGATGTTAAAGATAAGCCGGAGATAAATGAGTATCGCGTTTACAATTTCAATTACCTCGGAAATAGGTTCGTTATACTTCTAACACCATCTAAGTGGAGGTATGAGTGGATTGAGGCCTGGTATCCCGGTACGCTCTGGAATCCAAATGGGGATGGCATAGCTATGGGAAGCGACTGGGAGGGCTATTATGGGAGGTCATCATATGCTTCTCTCGGCGGATGCTATTATGCTGTTAGGCTGGCTGCGGCGGAGTTCCTATCTAGAGAGGGTAGGCAGGCTGGTGTAATAGCCATGAGGGAGATCCATCCGAGCTTCATAACGCCCCTAGGCGTCTGGATTAATAGGGAGTGTGTTCGCGAGGCCTTTAGGCGCGAATATGAGAAGTTTGACACGCTCCATGAAGCTCTGGCCTATATTAGCTCAAAATTCTCGATCCCCATCAGTGAGTGGATAAGGGCCAGCACTCTCTTAAAGGACGAGATCCTTCAGATGAAGATTACAAAATATATGGCTTAATTAAAGTGATGTTGGCGTAAAAATATCTACCTCTTACGCCACCTGCAAGACTTTTACACCCTTAATTAAATCCCTCAATAATACCTCTGGCGCTTTATTCCCCTCCTTCTCCCTTATTTTTAGGGCATACTTCTTGAACTCGCTGAGGGTCACTGGCTTCTTCCCCCTCTTCTGCGATAAATACGCCGCTTGGACTATTGCTGTGGTTTCTGCTCCAACCCTCTCATCGCATATGGGGCGGATATTGTTCAGAATACAATTGCACATGTTCCTTATCTCCCCGGCGAAGCTCTGAATCCATGAGATCTTGCCTAAATTAATCTCCCTTCTACTACCCCTAGCATCACTTATTACTAGGAGTGTTTCTTCACCCCTAGTCTCCGGCCTAATTTCACCATCAGTCCCAATTATTCTCGTATCCATCGAGTCCCTATGGGACCATGAGCCCTCCACATGAGCCGTCGTCCATCTCCCATCATCACTCTCAAAGCGTATTAGGACATGTGCGTCATCCTCAACCTCAAAGGGCCTAAATATCCCTTGAATGATCCTAGTCTTCATACGTATGCATATCCCATATGGTTCAGCGGCTTTAACAACAGTCGGATCCTTATCAAAGCCGCTTAGGAACCATGAGCATGTAATTGCATGAACACCATTATCTAGGAGAGCTCCGCCACCAGCTACATCTAGGTCCCAGAACCATGATGCCCATTCAGGCCCGCCATGGGCTGTAGCTAAGAATATGAGTTGGGGTTCACCCACCGCCCCACTCTCAATAAATTTTCTGGCGTTATACCAGAGTGGATGATAAAGCCAGTTCTCATTATGCTGATAGAATTTTTTTGAGTCCTCAACTGCCTCTATAACGTCTAGACATTCGAGATAGGTTCTCGCCATAGGCTTCTCGCACATAACGTTCACACCGCTCCTCAGCGCCTCAATTGCTATTGAGCTGTGGAACTTTGTTGGAGTGCATATATCGACTAGATCGAGTTCCTCCCTTGACAACATTTCGGAAAAGTTTGAGTATCTCTTCATCTCCTTTAGGTCGGTCTCAAGCATATCCGCTATCTCAATATTGCCCTCATCTTTGGCTCTCCGTATCCTCTCTTGATAGACCCCTCTAACCCTCCTCTCAGCTACCATTAATGTTGTCTCCGACACGTCGCATATTGCTACGAGCTGGGCCTCCGCTATATCTGGATAGGCTGGTAAATGAGCTCCCTGAAATATTCCTCCGGAGCCTATAACACCAACCCTAACCCTTCTCAAAGCCGCTCACCTACAACTCACTCAGAGACCAAAACATAAAACGCTTTTCACAAAAAGGGGTTTTCAGAATTAATTTTATAAGTGAGTGTGTTAGTCAATAATGATTGTTGGGCGCTAAAGAGTCGGGAGGAATGAAGTATTAGCTTCGAATATGTTGTTGAGACTGAGGATTTAGCTAAATACTATCAGATGGGACCTATAGTTGTTAAGGCGCTGGATGGCGTAGACTTGAGAATTAAGCGTGGCGAATACATATCTATTATGGGTCCTTCTGGTTCTGGTAAGACTACCCTCTTTAATATGGTTGGTGGTATAGACCGGCCTACTAGGGGAAGAGTATACATTGACGGAGTTGATATCGCTAAGCTGGACGCTTATGAGCTGGCTTGGCTTAGGTGCCGCAAGATAGGATATATCTTCCAGACGTTCAACCTCATACCAGTCCTAACAGCCATAGAAAATGTTATGCTGCCGATGATATTCGCTGGTGTTGAGCGCGAAGAACGCTTTAGAAGGGCTAGGGAGATACTTGAGATGGTTGGTTTAGGCGATAGGCTCAATCATAAGCCAGCCGAGCTTTCTGGTGGTCAGCAGCAGCGTGTTGCTATTGCAAGGGCCCTAGCGAACAACCCCGTAATCATCCTTGCCGATGAGCCCACAGGCAACCTAGACCTACATACCGGGCTTGAGATAATAACCCTTCTCAGGGAGATGAATAAGGAGAAGGGTGTAACCGTGATCGCGGCTACACACGACCTCAAAATGATTGATGTTAGCGATAGAATAATCTACCTCCGTGATGGGCGCATAGAGAGATACGAAACTAGAGCTGAGGTGTACGTAAGAGTCTCAGAGTAAACTCAAAGAATACTTCAATTTTTCCCTAATAGTAAATGTAAAGAATTAATAATGCTAAAATATGCCCTATCGGCTTTCTACATACATGTCTAGACCAGAACATCTAAATTTTCGGCAAAATTTAAATTACAGATTTTTAATGAGTATCCTCTCAAATGATTGATGGGTGCTTCACTATGCCTTTTGGGTATAATGGTAAAATTTTAAGAGTTAATCTCTCAGATGGGCGTATATTAATTGAGCAGCCGGATGAAAAATTTTATCGTAGGTATCTAGGGGGAGAGGGCTTTGTCGCATATTACCTACTTAGGGAGGTTAAGCCAGGTATAGACCCACTGAGCCCGGAGAATAAATTGATATTTGCAGCTGGCCCACTTACTGGCGCGCCCATACCTGGATGCGGTAGGAATAGTGTGGGTGCTAAGTCACCTTTAACGGGGGGCTTTGGGGAGGCTGAGGTTGGTGGAATGTGGGGTGCTGAGCTTAAGCGCGCTGGCTTTGATGCTATAATAGTTGAGGGTAGGGCGGAAAGCCCAGTTTACCTCTGGATTCATGATGGTGAAGCCGAGATAATGGATGCAAAACATTTGTGGGGTAAGGATACAGGTGAAACCCAAACGATAATACGGAGGGAGCTTGGCGATAATCTCATCCGTGTAGCTTCCATCGGTCCCGGCGGCGAAAATCTCGTTAGGTTCGCATGCGTTATAGTTGACCTCCGCGATGCAGCTGGGAGAACTGGTATGGGCGCTGTTATGGGCTCGAAGAACCTCAAGGCTATAGCTGTCAGAGGGAGAAAACGTGTGGAAGTTTATAACCCAGATAGGCTTAGGGAGCTCTCAAGGTGGCTTAATGAGAACATGAGCAAATTCCGCTTTGTAAACGACCTACATAATTATGGGACTGGGGCTGGTATGGATGCTGGGGCTGCCTCAGGAAACCTTCCCTTCCGAAACTTTAGGGATGGAGGCTTCCCAAATCCAGAAAAGCTTGATGCTAGAACTATAAGGAAGACGATAAGCATCGGTATGGAGGGCTGCTATGCATGCTCGGTTAGATGTAAGAAGGTTGTTAGGATTGGGGAGCCGTGGAATGTGGACCCCGCATATGGTGGACCTGAATATGAGGCGTTGGCGGCCTTAGGCTCAAACTGCGGTATAGATGATCTTGAGGCTGTTACGAAAGCCAATGAATTATGCAATAGGTACTCTTTAGATGCCATATCGACTGGCGTCACAATAGCTTTTGCAATGGAATGCTATGAAAATGGCATTATATCTAATGAGGATACAGGTGGGTTAGAGTTAAGGTTTGGTAATGCTGAAGCGATGGTTAAGATGGTTGAGAATATAGCCTATCGGAGAGGGTTGGGCAATATTTTAGCTGAGGGTGTGAGGGGCGCATCTAAGATAATAGGTAGGGGCTCGGAGAAATATGCCATGCACGTTAAAGGTTTGGAAATACCCATGCACGAACCCAGATTAAAAAGGGCTTTAGGATTAGGTTACGCTGTTTCACCGACTGGCGCCGACCACATGCATAACATGCATGATACCGGCCTTGTCGGCTCCGGACCAATGCTGGATGCTCTCTCAAGCCTAGGTGTTCTTGAACCTATCCCTCTTGAAGATCTTGGTCCAAAGAAGATTAGGGCCTTCATATACTATGTTGATTGGCGTGTTTTGGACAACTGCCTATTAATCTGCGATTTTCTACCATGGGACTTCAATCAGAAAACGGAAATAGTTAGGGCTGTTACTGGATGGAATACATCAACGTGGGAGCTTATGAAGGCTGGCGAAAGAGTGATAACAATGGCGAGAATCTTCAATATTAGAGAGGGCTTTAGTAGGAAGGACGACTGGCTTCCAGAGAGATTCTTCAAGCCGACAAGAGGAGGCCCACTCTCAAATACCTCACTGGACCCAAATCTCTTCAGAGACGCCCTAGAATTATATTATGAGATGATGGGATGGAATAAAGATGGCGTTCCAACAAGAGCTAGGCTGGAGGAGCTTGATATAGGCTGGGCCTACGAATATCTAAAACAAAATATCTAGGGAAGCTGGCATTATTATATCGTCGTTTTATGTTGCGCCTGGTGCGCTTAATCTGACCCAGTCAACTTTTTTGGCAATAGCTTTTAGGTGGCTCTTAAGAATCTTCTCGGCGTTCTCAAAGCCTAATCGTCCAGCGTTCCACGTTACAAATGGAGGATAGAATGATGCCTCCTTAAAAACGGCTTTCCCATCTTTAATCTCGAACTTTATGTATCCCAACTCCCTTAAGTAGCATGAGTCGTTCGGGCAGAGAATATCTATCTCCCTTAACTCATGCTTTAGGTAAAGTATCTTATACTCGTCGGGGTTCTCTATTATCCTCCCACATGGACATTGGATACTTCTTCTCTCCATGATCAAATCACCCTCCACACCCTACTCCTCAGCAAAATATTCCTCAGCGGTTAATATGAGGCCTCTCCTCTCCTCAATATTTTCTATAGCACCATCCCTGAGGAACACTACTCTATCGCTTATATCGATCATTTTCAGATCGTGGGTGGCGCATATAATTGTTGTGCCCCGCTCAGCCTTCAAGCGATAAAGCAGCTGAACTATGGCGAAGCCAGTATTAAGGTCTAGGTTGCCTGTGGGCTCATCGGCAAGGATGATTGCTGGGTCATTCGCTAGGGCCCTTGCAATAGCAACACGCTGCTGCTGACCACCAGAAAGCTCGGTGGGCCTATGGTCAATCCTATCACCCAAACCAACCGTCTTTAGGAGTTCAATAGCCTTCCTCTCCCTCTCCTCCTTTGGGACTCCAAGAAATACCATTGGTAATGCGACATTCTCCTTGGCTGTTAGGACTGGTATGAGGTTGAACGTCTGGAAGATATATCCTATCTTGCGGCACCTAAGCCAAGCCATAGACTTGGAGGGAATCTTTGAGAGGTCTATTCCATCAATAAATATGTCGCCGCTAGTAGGCCGGTCTATACCACCAACCATATTAAAGAGGGTAGTCTTACCAGAACCAGAGGGGCCCATGACTGACAGATATTCTCCCCGTGGAACCTCAAGGTTTATTCCACGTAATGCGTGGACGACCTCTCCCTTAAGATAATAGTCTTTGTGGACATTCACGACCTTAACGGCTGGGACGGACTTTTCCATGAGGATCCTACTTCTCCCTCACTATTTCAGTAATATTGCTAATTTTCTAATATTTAGAATATAACGCTTATTATACTTTACCCCTCTAACTGCACATTTACCCCTAAAATCTTTGACAACAATAATCCTATATTTTCGCGCATGGAAAGAACACCCCTCATAAACTCTTCACCCTTTCGGGTCAAAATATAAACTCGCTTTCTATGATACTCCCCTCCCTTAATTAGGCCCCTTCTCTCTAGGGTATAGAGGGTCGAGTAAATGGTTCCCGGACTAATCATTAAATTAAACTTCCTATAAATTATGGAGATTAGGTCGTAGCCACTTAAGGGTGCTTGAGCAAGCTCCGAGAGGATAAGTATGTCTATAAAATCTCTCGCAATTCTCTGCTGAATATACTGACCTATTTTGTTTTTGTCAAAAATATGCTTAACCATATTCATCTATACTTTCAATATTTATTTATACGAATATAAATTTTTTGTCTCATCAATATATATCTCCCTATTAATCTTAATGATGTTCTTGACAATTGACATTTTTAATTCAAAATCTCCATCCATAATTTTACCTCCACATACAATTATTTACAAAGTTAAAACAAAATTTTAATACAATTTGTATGAAACACTTGTTCGTTACATTGGCCCAAAAATCCGATATTAAAAGTGAAATTTGATGTTGTAGAAGCCCATTTTAAGTTGTTTTGGGATTTTTCCTGTCAATGCCAATATATCTATGTATATATGGGCATGATAACAAAAATTATTTACTTTATTCTCATTGGGTTCTTTCGGGTGTTTAATGTTGAGTTTATGGAAGTATACCTTTGAGCTGGCCTCTAAAGATCTGGAATTACTTAGGAAGAAGAAGCAGGCTTTAGATGATTTACTTGCATCTAATAAGATTTCGCAATCAACATATGAGCATCTTAGTAGGGAGCTAGGCGAGACACTGGCAGATGTGCAGAAGTATCTGGAGAATATAATTTGTAAGATGAAGGAGAGGATGGAGAGTCTGGAGAGACAGATAAGTATTCTAGAAATATTCTTGGCTAATGTTGAGATTCTCCATGTTGCTGGCGAAATAGATGATGAAACATATGAGAAGCAGAGTAGGGCTTTATCTATCGGTCTAGAGTCGATGAGAAGCGAGATTAATGAGATAAAATGTGCTTTAGAAAGGACTGAGCAAAAACCGGCCGAAACCGCTAAATGCGAAGAGACTGTTGTGGTTGAGGCCTCTTCCGAGCCTCCTAAGACCCCTGAAACCTCTGAGATCCCATCTTCCGGCGAGTTATGTGAGGAGAAGACAGGCGAACCGGCATTTTAAGGTTCTCTTAAGATTTTAGGCTGCCTTAAGCTTATTCCTCTCGTATTCCCAGTATTTCTTTATGACATCTGGTAGTTTTGGTGCATCGAAGAGTCTGCGTTTTGTTAGGTCGTTAGCTGCCGCCATATAAATCTCACTTATAATAGTCTTAAGTTGCGGGTCTAGTTTTGGTGGTTTTGACTTACATAGGCTCCTCCAATCCCTTACACCGGTCTTCTCAGCAATCTTCTTCGCCTCTTCAATATCCCTATACCACTCCGTTCTCCTATAGAATTGCCTTGCAATCTCCTTGCTAACATGCACACCATTATATGTGAACCTACACTCATCGAGTGTTCCCACGACATCTACAACCATAAGTTTCCTCTCGTCGTCGAAGGCCAGCTCGATCTTTCCATCCTCATTCTCTAGGTTGGCATCGGAGGCGATTTCAGTCAATATATTGTCGACCTTAAGGAGAATTGTCTTGATTTCCTCTAAATCGCTATCTGTTAGGCCCGCTATCTTCTTTGCCTCCTCCCAGGTAACATATCTGTCTCTCTCCTCGAGTTTTGTGCTCACATCGAAGATGGGTTTGGGTAGCTTCTCACCAGGCTTTGGATAATGATCTAAGCCGAGATCTTTTAGTGTGATCTGCCCCTCCTCAAGTCTCTTAAAGATTGAGGATCCTTGCGGTAGCCCATTTCTGTATATGATCTCTAGGGGTATAAGGTAGTTTTTTAGACTTGGCGTGAAGATGCTGTAGTCATACTTTAGTCCAGTTTCATTACTGTAAGCTCTCGGCCTATAAACATTTACGAGGTTAAACTCCATTATATTGGTCGGCTCATTTATTTCATCAAATCTTACGAGTCTGCCCTTCTCGTCCACTAGCCCTCTATAGTGGGTTCTTATTCCATTCTCCTCAAGCCTCTCGAACGAGTATGCGCCCATAATACATAGAGCGGCGCCTTTAAATGGTATATGATCCGGCATCTCACCCCAATCGAAAACAGAATATCTGTCTGAGAAGTGGAATCTACCTATTCCCATCTTATCTCTTGTGGGTGCCTTAATAACCTCTAAGTCCTTTACGCTACCCAATTCTTACCCTCCGAGCATCTTAAGCTCCTATCCGCCTCCTCAATCTCCATTTTTTTAGAAGTCTGATATCTACGTATCTTCTCTGCCAGTTCCCTATCTTCTAGGGCGAGGATTTTAGCCGCTGCTATTGCAGCACCCTCCGGCTCAATCGTGACCACCGAGCCTATTCCGCTTGGAACCCTAAGCGATGAATATATGTCCGCCCCACCAAATTTTTCCGAGTATGGTGGGCATGCTATTACGGGCTTTAATGTGTTCGCATCCACGAAGGCACTTAAAGCATTAGACCTACCAGCAACGGTTATGTAGACAACTTTATCCTCCTCATACTCTTTCAGTATATTAAGAACCTTTTCTGGGGTTTTGTGGGCGGATGCAATCCTAAACTCGTATTCTACGCCGAGCGCGCTCAGATACTTGGCGATTTCATGTGAGAAGTCTAAGTCGCTCTTAGAACCCATCAATATTATGACTTTTCCAGCCATGGAATCCTTCTCCCGCTGGAGGTGGAAGCCCAGTCTATTATTTTGTCAGGCTTAAATATAATGTTTTTAATCCTCAGCGGGTTTTGTTCTAGAGGAAGAACGGTCTCCTCATTTCCACTGCTTTAATAAAGAGTTCCCTTAATTGCTTCTCGTCCGCGCCCTCTCTCAGTGGACGGAGTATATCCACGAGATTATCGTTTCTGAATAGGCATGGCTTAAGCTTCCCATCTGATGTTAGGCGAATCCTATTACAGTGAAGGCAAAATTCATTATTGTGCATTGGTTTAACAACCTCAACCTCCACTCCACTTCTCAGAATATATCTCTTCCTATGCTGCATCCTTCTGACGATGACTTGAGCGGCTCTCCCCTCAAGCTTCTTCTCGATCTCCTCTAGGTTGGCATGATGCTGTATATAAAGGTCATCTTCATACGAGCTCTCGAGCTCTATTATCTGGAGCACTAAACCATTATCTTCGGCAAAACCAATCATACTGTCAACTTCATCCTCGTTTATTCCCTTAAGGAGGACCATGTTAACCTTGACCGGGTTTAAGCCGGCTCTCACAGCCTCGATTATCCCATTAATCACATCTCTATGGAAGTTTGTGCCAGTGATGAACCTGAATTTTTCAGGGCTTAGCGTGTCTAGGCTGACGTTAACCCTTTTGAGTCCCGCCTCCCTTAGCTGCCTAGCGTATTCAGTGAGATATAGGCCGTTTGTTGTCATAGAGATATCCTTTATGCCCGCTATACTGCTTATTCTCCGGACGATCTCAACTATATCGCCTCGCATAAGCGGCTCCCCACCAGTCAGCTTAACCCCGTAAATGCCTAGTGAGGCTGCCACCCTAACTATCCGCTCTATCTCCTCAGGAAGCATCTCGACCCCAAGATTGTAGTCTTCCCCCTCACGGTGGCAGTAAAAACATCTAAAATTGCATCTCTGCGTCACAGATATGCGGAGGTTCTCGACAGGTCTGCCAAAAGAATCTTTAAGTGCCAACTCTATCACTCACTTCTTAAGGATAAAAGGTTTAAAGGAAAATTTATTTTTAATCCCGCAGCTAATGGATATGGTAATCAACTTTAATGTTGTGGGGGGTCCACATATAATTAGCCCACGTGAAAATTTTCTTTTGGCAGTCAATCATGAGGAACCATATTGGCTTCCATGCCCCCTATTTGACGGCTCAGTAATTACTGTGCAGCATGGTTTAGTTGAGAGATGCGAATATGGATTAGACTCGTGGGGTGTAAGGTGGGAATTGAGGGATAAGCGCTCAGACAGTTTTCCAGTCGCTCATCCGCTGGAATCCCCAGACATGGTTGACGATTATCCAATGCCATCACCCTATGAACCAAACATAATTAGAAGTGCTGTTGAGGCTGCCTCAAGGATTGATCGAAGAAACATTATACTTATGGGAGATAATGGTTGGGGCCTCTTTGAGAGGGCTTGGTTACTCTTAGGCATGAATAGATTTTTCATCTGGGCTTTTAAGTATCAGGAGGCTCTAAGTAGGCTCATAGAACGCATCTGTGAAGTGAAAATAACCATAACAGAAGAGATGATTAAGAGGGTTGGTGTCGATCTTATCTGGTATGGGGATGATTGGGGGATGGAAGATCGACTCCTAATATCGCCGGAAATGTGGAGGAAATTCATAAAGCCATATCAAGCTAAGCTGTATTGGGCGGCTAAAAAACATGGGGTGATGGTTCTCCAGCATAGCGATGGAAAAGTAGAGGATTTAATACCTGACTTAATAGAGATAGGTGTGAATATACTGAATATCCAGAGGGAATGCAACGACTGGCGGAAAATAATCCGAACATATGGGAAACAGATATCATTATGGGGTGGTGTAAGCGCAAGAACTCTAGACATAGGAAGCCCAGAAAAAGTCGCGGAAGAAACGGAGGAGTGCTGCCAATTAGGAAAGCTGGGAGGAATAATACTGGCACCGGGCCACTCACTAAAATACCAGCCGGAAAAAATAGATATAATGTATGAGACATGGCTGAAGAAAGGACACTATAAACTGGCTAATCATGCCAGCAAAAAATAAAGTTTATTTCATCCCTCAAAACAGAATATTTATGGGCCCGTGGCCTAGCCAGGATAGGGCATCGGCCTCCTAAGCCGAGGGTCGGGGGTTCAACTCCCCCCGGGCCCGCCAATCTTAAACCGCTTATTTCTCGAATATTTTTGGGTGTTTAAGTATTCTTTAGGGGGTGAGGTGGGGGAGGAGGGAGAGGCTATTCGGGAAGATAGGGAGGTATCTATGCTTATTAGGGCGTTTGATCTTACAGTAGTTTATGGGCTCCAGATATAGGTGGCTTGTTTTCTCCATATTCTTCCTATTCATGCTTGTGCATCAGGCTGATAAGCTCCTTATAGGCCCCTTAACAACGCCTATAATGGAGAGTTTTGGGATTGACGAGGCTCGGATGGGTGCGGTCTCGAGTTTCGCAATAATGGTCGCTGCAATATTCTATCCTATATGGGGCTACTTATACGACCGCTACGCCAGAGCGAAGCTTATAGCCCTAGCCTCATTCATATGGGGCTCAACAACATGGCTGAACGCCCTAGCGCCAAACTACACGATATTCCTATTAACGAGGGGTTCAACTGGCATAGACGATTCAAGCTACCCCGGAATACATAGCCTACTCTCAGACTACTTCGAACCATCCGTGAGGAGTAGGGTTTGGGGAATACTCTCAGCGTCGGGCCCACTAGGATACGTCCTAGGTATGGTACTAGCAGTTGCATTGAGCGGAAGCATCGGCTGGAGGGGAGTATTCTTCGTAACTGGCACGATGGGAATCTTAATAGCGGCCCTCATTCTTCTAGGGGTTCGGGAGATGCCAAGGGGCAGAGCCGAGCCGGAATTCGCGGGACTAGAGATCATCCCAACATACCACTTCGATCCTAAGGCGGTTAAGGGACTTCTCAGAAACCCCAGCATGCGCTTCCTACTCATTCAAGGCTTCTTCGGAGTGTTCCCTTGGAATGCGCTCACCTACTGGGTGTTCCGCTACCTTGAGACCGAGCGCGGATACACCACGGCCGAGGCCGCAATAATCATGATAGTTGCGATAGCAGCCCTCACTGTGGGAGGCATAATATGGGGTTTCTTAGGGGATCTACTCTTTAAGCGCACCCAAAGGGGCCGAGCGCTACTATGCACCATAGTAGTCTTCTCGGGCGCAATATCGCTGCTCGCAGCATTAACTGTGCCCATAGAGAATAGGCCCCTCTTCCTAACATTAATCGCCCTAACAGCCTTCATAATACCGGTCGGCGCAGCGAATGTAACGCCAATAATACAAGATATAGTTGAGCCCGAAATCCGGAGCACAGCGCAAGCCCTCCAAGGCTTCACAGAAAATATAGGTTCGGGCCTCGCACCATTCATGGTCGGCTTAATAGCTGTTCAATCCTCACTAGGATACGCCATTCTCTCAATAGGTGTGAGCACATGGATACTGTGCTCCCTATTCTTTGGGCTACTAACATTAAGGGTGCCGAGGGATATGGAAAGGCTCCGCATGCTGATGCGTGAGCGAGCTAGGATGGGCAAAACTATTTCGGAACCGTCAAAACCCTGATATAGTCTCCCACATCAGCGCAGCTATCTGCGGCATCCTCCATATAATCGGCCAAATCCTTTAAGACTATTAGAACTGACGGATTTATCTTATCGCCATACTTCAGTAGAAGCCCCTTTATCGCCAAATGCTGCTTATCAACCTTATTCTCTTCCTCCTCAACCTTTAGGGATAGGCTCCTAGCCTCAGAGGGATTTTCACTGAGAAGTTTTAGGCTCTCCTTAAGAGTTGCAGCGCACCTAACAACCCCCATAGACATCTCAAGGAAAGCCTTCCAAATCTCCTCCGGCACCTCAGCATCCAACAAAATTATTATGCTCCTAGCCGAGTCCTTAACGAAGTCCGCCATGACATCAAGCCGCTTAACAAGGTGCATGATGTCCTCTCGGTCTCTAGGCGGCAAATTACCCCTACTCAGCTCCTCAAAGACAGCTCTTCTAAGATTATCTATCTCCTCCTCGATCAGAAAAAGCCGTTCAATAGTCGTCTTAGCCGAGCTCCTATCATTTGAGAAAATAGCCTTTATAGCCCTCTCAAGATCATTCACGGTGTCAAGCGCTAGGGTCATCTGCCTATATGCGATATCAAGAACCTTATTTTTACGTCTCTTCTCAAACCAGCGCTCCATGATTAAAGCCTCTGCGAACAAAAATACACAAAAGAACAAAATATTTTAATCTTTCCCTATTCTATTGAAATCGCCCTCTCCAACCCCTCCTTAGGATATGGATATAATAGTAGAAACTCCCTCGGCAGAATTAGGCTCACACTATCCCCAACATTAAACTTGAGCGTCTCAGGCGAGACCGGTCTCTTAACAGCCACTAAACTACCATTTTCCATTTGAACCTCAAATCTTATTGAACTGCCCAAAAAGACCTTTCCCCTAACTTCACCCTTCCAAACCTCCTTAAGGGAGGTGCTTTTTCTCATAATTATGAACTCCGGTCTTATAACTGCAACAATCCTATTATCCTCAAAATTAACTTTACATTTACTGTAGAGGATCTTTCCATTAACGTCGATCTTGACGCAATCATCCTCTTCACCAACCAGATCTCCAACGAGAAAATTTGCCTCACCAACAAAGTTTGCAGTGAAAAGCTTCTTTGGGCGCATATAAAGCTCAAGTGGTGTTCCAACCTCAACCACCTCACCAGCTCTCATAACAACAATCCTATCGGCAATAGACATGGCCTCCTCCTGATCATGCGTAACATGAATGGCCGTTAAACCAAGATCCTTAACGAGCCTCCTTAACTCATACCTCAGCACCCTTCTAACTTTAGCATCTAGGGCACCTAGGGGCTCATCCAGCAGTAGCAGGCGTGATCCGGAAACTAGGGCTCTCGCAACAGCCGTCTTCTGTTTTGCGCCTCCGCTGAGCTCATCCGGATGGTCTCTAACCCTATCCTGTAACCCCATCATGTTAAGCATCTCCTTAACTAGGTTCTCAACCCTAGATATGCTCCAGCCCTTAACAAACGGCCCGTAGCAGACATTATCATAAACGTTCATGTGGGGGAATAGGGCTATCTCTTGAAAGACGTATCCGACGCCCCTATCCTCTATCGGGAGCTTATTCACAAGTCTATCGCCAATGTAGATTTCGCCCTCATCCGGCTCTATAATCCCAGCTATACACTTTATTAGAGTTGTCTTTCCACATCCACTCGGCCCAATTATGCACAAGTATTCCCTATCCTCAACTTGGAGGTTAACATTCTTCGCCGCCACTATGCCCCCATATCTTTTCGTGATGTTAACTAGGCGAACTGATGGAATACTATATCACCTCCAGCTCCTTGTAAAGTCCATGTGGTGGGTAAGGATAAATCCTCAAATCCTCCGGCCTAAGGTGAACATAAACCCTCTCTCCAACCCTAAATCTTCCCACACCGATTATCGTCGGCATCTTTGAATTAACCCTGTCACCATTATCGAGAATAATTGAGTAGGATACAAAATCCCCAAGGAAGCTAACCCACTCAATCGTTCCGGGCAATAAATTAATCCCCTCCCTCTTCTTAGCCCCCCTAATAATGGTAGCTTTCTCCTCCCTAACCATCACAACAACCCTCTCGCCGACAGACCCGAAAACCTCATTAATGCGCAGAACAAAGCCGTTCCTTAGCTGTATCCATGAACCGTTCTGATCAGTCTCGGCTACAAAGCCCTCAAAAAAGTTTGCTCCCCCAACAAAGTGGGCTACAAAAATATTTTTGGGTTCATTATAAATTTGTGAGGGAGGGCCCTCCTGCTGTATCTCACCATTCCTCAAAACAATTATCCTATCGGCAACTATCATGGCCTCCTCCTGATCATGTGTAACATGGATTGTTGTCAAGTTATTTTCCTTAGCCATCTCCCTAAGCTTATACCTTAACTCAACCCTCAACCTTGCATCTAAAGCACCAAGCGGCTCATCCAAAAGTAGAATCTTTGCGCCGGACGCGAGCCCCCTCGCTAGGGCTAAGCGCTGCTGCATTCCACCGCTAAGTTCATGCGGGAAAGAATTGGCTCTCCACGCGAGCCTAGTCATCTCAAGCATCTGCATTGACACCTTATAGGCCTCTTCCCTACTAACCCCCCTGGATAGGGGGCCGAAGGCTACGTTATCAATGACACTTATATGGGGAAATAGCGCATAGTATTGTGGAACGTAGGCAACATTTCTCTCCTGTGGTGGAACATTATTCACAAGCCTACCATCAATGTATATCTCGCCACTATCGGGCTTCACTATTCCAGCGATAAGCTTAAGCAGGGTTGTCTTACCACTCCCGGTCGGTCCCAGCACGCACACATATTCCCCATCACCTATCTCTAAACTTAGATTTCTTATGGCTGTCACATCACCATACCTCTTAGTGACTTTTACCAGCCTTATCCCCGGCATACCTCATTTCCTCCTAGTCAAAAGTCTCAAGACCAGTAGGATTATGAATGAGGAGATTATGTAAAGCCCTATGCCCAATGCGCTCTGCGACTCAGTTGCCCTCTTATTTACGATCCAGTCCACAAGCAAAATTGGAAGGGTCCAAGATTCTCTTGACCTTGCAGCGGCCTTAGCCGCACCAGTCTCACCCAAAGCCCTAGTGAAGACTAAAACCGCCCCTGAGAAGCCAGAGTATTTTGTGAGCGGGAGAGTTATTTTTCGGAATATTGTGAGAGGTTTTGCGCCTAATGTGCTCGCAACCTCCTCTATCTCTAGGGGTATGCTCTCTATGGCCGCTGCCATAGACTCAACGAAGTATGTGTAGGTTATTGTCGTATGCGAGAACAATAGAACCCAGAACTCATGGATAAATGGATACCTCCCCCAATAAAGCTTCAGTGAGGTGCCAAGTGCAATTGAGGGAACAATAATGGGCACGCTTGTTAGAGCCTTAAAGATCGATGTTGCCCTACCAAGCTTTCTCCTAGCAATTAATATGGAGGCTGGCAGCCCAAAAATAATATTCAGTAACGTTGATAGTAGACTTATTATGTAGGATAGCAGCATACCGTGCCAGAATTCGCCCCATGGACCTAAGCCAGCAACTGCATCACCCAACGTCCCATCTAATAATGCGTTTATCATTGGTAGCGCGATAAAAATGGATGGTGCCACAACAATCGAGAGGAATATTAGGAGTGTTAAACCGTTCCTAAACCTGATGATCTCGGAGCGGCTGAGATTTCTGTCAATGGATGGGAATACCCGCCTAATTGGAAACTTAATTTTGGGAGCCAGCAAGCCTATCAGGAAAAATATTATCGTCGAAGTTAATATTAGGATGGAGCTTACGTAAACCAGAATTCCATTCTTTAGGAAGGCTGGAATATCAGTTCTATCTATAACCCTGAATAGGAAGATTGGACCATTCTCCCAAGGGCCTGCCACCATCACAGTTGCCCCAGTCTCAGAGAGGGAGCGGGCAAAAGCTAGGAGGAATGATGCGATTATGCCTGGCTTTAGTAGTGGGAGGGTTATTGTCCTAACCGCTGTAAACGGTGAGGCCCCTAAAGTTCTAGCGGCAACCTCATAAACCTCCTTATAATTGAGCAGTTCGCCAACCATAACTCTAACTATCACCGGATACGAGAAGGCAAAATGTAATAGGAGGACGAGGGTGAAGCCCGGTGAAATAAGGGTTTCGAGACCAAATATTCCCGGAAGTCCGCTCTTACTACTCCAGAAGCGGAGTGACGAATAGCCTAATGCGGCCGTGGGTATCAGAAATGGAATGTCCACCAGAGTATCTATGAAGTGAACTATTTTAGACCTGCTCCTAACTATGAACCATGCAAGGGGTAGGGCAGTTACTAAATCTAGCGTTGCAACGGTAAATGCCATAATAAACGAGTTTATAATTGCCGCATTAGCACTTGATAGTAGCCTAGGCTCATGAAATATCGCCTCCACTTGACCAATATTCTCAAGTATTCCGAGGATTGGTGGGAGAAGAATTAACGTGAGGAAAAAGATTATTGAAGAGGCATAAACTAGACATTTAATTGAGTTTCTGGATGAAAGATCATCGAGTTTCCTAATCAAATTATACATGGCATTATAGTCCTTTTTAATGGAGTGTTGTTTTTCCATTCTTGTCTCTCTAACTAACACATCGCATATATACTTTATTGATTTTAGTGTAGTTTATGGGCGTGGGGTCAGATAGAGAGTTTATAGTGAAGGGTAGAGTGTTTAGTGGTTTGGGCGAGGGGAGGAAGTTTGCGTCCCTAAAATGGTTTAGGAGGAAGATTATGGAGATGCTTGGTTTTGAGCCCTATCCCGGAACATTAAATCTCCTCCTAACGGGCGAAGTTAGCAGTACCCTATCGGAATTATTTGGTAAGTTCTTAGGGTATGAGATCTACCCTGAAGATGGCTATTTACCCGGGCGAGTATATAGGGTGCTCATATTACCAGATATTCCGGGAGCAATTGTTAGGCCATGCATCCCAAACTATCCGAAGAACGTCGTAGAGGTTATTGCCCCAATCCAATTAAGGGAGGCTTTGGGCCTTAAGGATGGAGATGAGGTTAAGGTTAAAATTCTGTTCGAGTAGGAGATCGGGAACTTTCTCGATGGTTGCTAGGTGCCCTAGAACCCTCACCCTAGGCATCTGTGTTGCCTCAGCATCCCTAGCCGTTGGAAGCGCTGTTCCACATGTAGAGGCTGGTGTGGGCGCCATAACAGTTCAAGGATATACATGCTTCCATCATGGAGTTAATGGGCTGAGGCTTCTTCGAAGGGGGCTTGAGCCTAATGCCATACTTGAGAGTCTGCTTAAGAGAGATCCTTTGAGGGAGATGAGGCAAATATCCATTATCGATATATCTGGTCGTAGAGCAGCGTTCACTGGTAGGGAGACGCTGGAGTGGAGGGGGCATATTATCCGCGAAGACTGCGTGGCTGCCGGAAACTCCCTAGTCTCTGAGAGGGTTCTGGAAGCCATGGTCGCAGCCTTCGAGACCTCTGAGGATAAGTGGTTGGCTGAGAGGCTCATGGAGGCTTTGGAGGCTGGAGAGATGTCTGGGGGCGATCGGAGGGGGACGCGCTCCGCGGCCCTAATAGTGGTAGGGGAGAAGCCTATACATGAGAGCCGCCCAATAATAGATTTGAGGGTTGATTTTCATAGCGAGCCCGTTAAGGAGCTACGTAGAATATTTGAAGCCTATAAGAGTTGGTTGGGGTTGAAGTAATCCGCCGGGGTTTATCTCTCCCGCTTCCCCTCTATAAACTCCTCAACCCACCTTTTCGCTACTGGATCCTCAACTTGGATGGGTGGGTGCTTAAAGGCGTAGGCTGATATGCTGATCAATGGGCCAGCCACACCCCTATCCAAGGCAATCTTGGTTGCCCTTATAACATCTATGACCACGCCAGCGCTGTTAGGCGCATCCTCAACCTCAAGCTTAACCCATACCGTTATGGGCTGGTCGCCGAAGTTCCTTCCCCTAACATAAATGTAGCATATTTTCTTGTTTCCTAGGAAGGGCACGAAGTCGGAGGGTCCGATCCTCGTCGGCACATCGTATGGGACTAGGCTCGTAACAGCCTCCGTCTTACTTATACGCTTAGACTTAAGCCTCTGCTCCATAGTCATATTCTGGAAGTCCGTGTCCCCACCAATATTCAGCTGATATGTCTCGTCGATCTTGACCCCCCTATCAACGAAGAGCCTAATGATCTCTCTATGGAGGATCGTCGCGCCTAGCTGGCTCTTAATGTCGTCCCCGGCGACTGGAAGTCCAGCCTTCTCGAATCTAGCAGCCCACTCCCTATCGCTCGCAATAAACTCAGGGATGCAATTGATAAAGGCGCATCCAGCCTCTATGGCCGACTGGGCATAGAATCGAGTTGCCTCAAAGCTCCCAACGGGCATATAATTTACAAGGATATCAGCCTTAGTCTTCCTAAGGACTTCGACCACATCAACTGGTTTAATCTCATCCTCCGAGTATACTTTAAAGGGTTCCTTCATATGCGGGCCGACACCATCCAATATTGGGGCCGGCATAACTTCAACTCCAAGATTAGGTATAGAATCAACGAATTTTGGGCAGCAGTTGGGCTCGGTAAATATGGCTTCGCTGAGATCCTTCCCGATCTTCAGCCTATTCACCTCGAATGCTGCAACAAACTTTATGTCCCTGACATGATAATCTCCAAACTTAACATGCATTAGGCCTGGAACAAACTCCGTCTCCCTAGCATTCCTATAGTAATGTACGCCTTGAACTAGGGCTGAGGCACCGTTTCCAACACCAGCTATAGCAACTCTAATCTCAGCCAAAACAATTAACGCCTCCAGCCATCCTTTAAAAGATTTTTAGGCTCAATCTTATATAAAATTTTTACAAGGTGGGAGTGGTTGTGTTGGATGAGGATGAGGAGCTGGAGAGGATTAGGAGAAGAAAGATGGAGGATCTCCTTCGGAGGAGAAATACTGCATCTGAGCCGATAAGCGAACCCATAGAAGTAACCGACTCAAATTTTCATGAGGTTGTGAGGAGCAGCCGCTTAGTTGTGATCGACTGCTGGGCTCAATGGTGTGCGCCATGCCGCATGATGGCTCCGATCATAGATGAGCTAGCTAAGGAATACGCTGGCAAGATTCTATTTGGTAAGCTTAATGTTGACGAAAATCCGGAGGTGCCGGGCCAATATCAGATAATGAGCATCCCAACCTTCCTAGTCTTCAAAGACGGTGTCCTCGTAGATAGAATTGTTGGCGCAATGCCGAAAAAGATTCTGGAGCAGAGAATCACTAGATACATTTGATCCTCACTCCAAAATTGCCGCCAGCCTTTAGGCTAAGACTTTACACTTAAGCCGAAAAACTTTATTTTTGGTCGAGCTCTAAAATTATTGTTTGCTCCCTATGAGGTTGCTGGAAAATGTCAAGTTCTAAGATTGCAACATTACGCGTGGTGGAAGCTCACGGAAGGGATGTTGGCAGAGGTATAGCTAGGGTAGATCCTAAGGTAATGGAGGGTTTAGACCTAACGCCTGGAGATATTATCGAGATTTCTGGCAAGCGTAAGACTGCAGCGATATGCTGGCCGGGCTACTCTGAGGACTCGGGCAAGGGAATCATCCGAATAGACGGCTACATTAGGAGGAATGCTGGGGTTAGCATAGACGAGAAGGTCACCATCAGGAAGATTGAAGCTAAAAATGCGGAGAAAGTTGTCCTTGCACCGACTGAACCACTACGTATTGAAGGCGCCGAGGAATATTTAGCCCAGATCCTCGAGGGTAAGGTTGTCACGCGAGGAGATTATGTTCCACTTGGGATAATGGGTAGGACAATTGATCTAATGATAGTGAATGTTCAGCCCCCGGCACCAGCCGTGATAATAACTAGGGATACCGAGATATCGATGGGTGAAAGGCCGGCTGCGATGGTTAGGGAGGTTCCTAGGGTTACATACGAGGATATAGGCGGATTAAAGGAGGAGATTAGAAAGATTAGAGAGATGGTTGAGCTCCCGCTCAAGTATCCAGAGCTCTTTGAGAGACTGGGTGTTGAGGCACCTAAAGGTGTGCTGCTCTATGGGCCTCCTGGAACGGGTAAGACTCTACTTGCTAAGGCTGTTGCCAACGAGACTAATGCCGCATTCTTCAGCATAAGCGGTCCAGAGATAATGAGTAAGTATTATGGTGAGAGCGAGGAGCGGCTGAGGGAGATATTTAGGCAGGCTGAGGAGAATGCGCCAAGCATAATATTTATCGACGAGATAGATGCGATTGCACCAAAGAGGGAGGAGGTAACAGGCGAGGTTGAGAAGAGAGTTGTTTCCCAACTGCTAGCTCTAATGGATGGGCTAAAGCCGAGGGGCAGGGTTGTTGTTATAGGCGCAACCAATAGGCCTAACGCCATAGACCCAGCCCTAAGGAGGCCGGGGAGATTCGATAGGGAAATAGAGATAGGCGTCCCGAATAAACAGGGCAGGCTCGAGATACTCCAAATTCACACGCGCAATATGCCATTAGCCGAAGACGTTGACCTAGAGAGAATTGCCAGCATAACCCATGGCTTCGTTGGAGCTGACCTAGCAGCCCTATGTAAGGAGGCTGCCATGAGAGCCCTACGCCGAATCCTCCCAGAGATAGACTTTGAGAAGGATACTATTCCGGCGGAGATACTGAATAAGATCACGGTTACAATGAACGATTTCATGGAGGCTCTAAAGGATGTTGAGCCATCAGCAATGCGTGAGGTTCTCGTAGAGGTTCCAAACGTCAGATGGGATGATATAGGCGGATTAAAGGATGTTAAGCTTGAGCTACAGGAGGCAGTTGAGTGGCCGCTCAAGTATCCGGAATTATTTGAGCACATGGATGCTAAGCCACCCAAAGGTATACTCCTCTACGGCCCCCCGGGAACCGGTAAGACTCTACTTGCTAAGGCTGTTGCCAACGAGAGTGAGGCGAACTTCATCAGCGTTAAGGGTCCAGAGCTCCTTTCAAAGTGGGTTGGTGAGTCAGAAAGGGCCGTTAGGGAGGTCTTTAGGAAGGCTAAGCAAGCGGCTCCAAGCATAATATTCTTCGATGAGATAGATGCTATTGCGCCGATTAGGGGTGGAGGATACGGCGATAGCGGTGTAACCGAGCGCGTTATAAGCCAGCTTCTAACAGAGATGGATGGAATAGAGGAGCTGAGGGGCGTCGTTGTCATAGCGGCCACAAATAGGCCTGACATAGTCGATCCAGCTCTGCTTAGGCCTGGAAGATTCGATAAGCTCCTATATGTGCCACTACCAGATCTTGAGGCCAGAAAGGAGATACTGAAGATTCATTTAAGAAGGAAGCCTCTGGCCGAAGACATAGACATAGATGAGCTTGCTAAGAGAACTGAGGGCTACACTGGCGCGGACCTAGCCGCAATATGCAATACTGCAGTCATGCTCGCCATAAGAGAGCATATAATGAACAGTAAAGGACCAGAGGAGGCCAAAGGAAACCTAAAGGAGCTTAAGGTTTACAGAAGGCATTTCGAGGAAGCCCTGAAGAAGGTTAAGCCAATGTCCCAAAGAGAACTCGAAATGTATAAGCGAATCTCGGAGGAGTTTGCTGCAAGAGCAAAATAAATTTGGATTGCTAAACACCACTATTTACTTATATCCTCAACTAGGGCATCATTAAACCTCTTTATGTCAGCCGGGCTTATCTCCATGAGAACATTTATATCTCCACCTCCACAGATAACCCCATCGAAATCTAGTTAATTCCATGACCAACTGGTGGGACAGCTCCAGCCTCTTAACTAGTAAAATTCTTAACTTCATTAGCAGTTGCCTATCTAACCCTCTTAACACCGCATACTTCTGCAAGTATGCTCAGTAAACCTAAAGAACCTAACATTAACGCCAGCAGCCTCAAGAAAACTCTTAACTTAAAAACTAGAGATCCAAAAAATATAAAGGTATTTTGGGAAGAAATTTATTAGAAAAAGCAGAGCCTCGGTGGCCTAGCCCGGTTAGGGCACCGCCTTGGTAAAGTTCCCAGAAAGGCGGGGGTCGCGGGTTCAAAGCCCGCCCGAGGCT
>JAGTQA010000017.1 GCA_018396975.1 Candidatus Bathyarchaeota archaeon
TAAATATCCTCGCGAACCTCTCCCTTCCAATCTTTGACCTAACTACCATCTGGAGTGTTGCGCCATCACGCATATATTTCGGCGCCTCGGCTATTATGGCTTCTACAGTTGCCAGCCCAGCGCTTATGGGCGGATTAGAGAGTATGCAGTCGAAGAGCATGCCCCTAACTGGCTCATATAGGTTTCCACATTTAACCTCAGCATTACCTATATTATTAAGCTTGATGTTTCGTTTTGCTAGCTTAACAGCCCTCCTATTTACATCAACCATAACAACATGGAGTTTCGGGTTTGTGGCAGCTGCAACAATTCCAATAGCACCATATCCACATCCAATATCCAGGACATAACCTTCATCTGGCAGAACCATATGCTCTATTAAGATTCTTGTTCCGGGATCAATGCGCCTCTTAGAAAAGACCCCGGAGGAGGCTAAAAACTGAAAATCTCTTCCACGTAGATGCGCTTGTATTAGCCGAATCTCCGGCTTAGACTTCGGCTTCGGAGTAAAGTAATGCTCCACCCCACCAACGCCACCAGACATTAGCTGGTCTACCCCGGCTCTCAGGCATAGAGATTGGGAGATCTTGTGAAGTTGAATGGACCTATTCTTTTATTGCGCCTAGAATCAGCGCTAGGAGGGCCATCCTAGTGATCAATCCATTCTCAACCTGGTGGAAGTATCTTGCGAATGGTGTTGAGTCAACCTCAACCGCTATCTCATCAACCCTTGGGAGTGGATGAAGAATTATTAGGTCGCTCTTAGCCTTGCTTAAAATATTTAGGTCGATCCTATATGAGCCTCTGACCTTTGCATATTCCGCTAGGTCTGGGAAGCGCTCCTTCTGTATGCGCGTAACATATAGGACGTCGATCTCTGGAAGAATCTCCTCTATGCTGGTATGCTCGAAGATCTCAATCCGACTCTTTATATCCTCTAATACCTCCCTGCGCATTCTTAGGAGATCGGGCGAGACTAGGAAGAGCCTAACATCATATAGTGATAGGGCATAGGCCAGTGAGTGGACTGTCCTCCCATATCTTAAATCACCCATTAAAGCAATCGATAGGCCATTAATTCTCCCCTTCTCCTTAAGAATTGTGTATAGGTCTAGTAGGGCCTGTGTCGGATGCTCCTCAGCCCCGGAACCCGCATTTATAACTGGGACGCTTGCATATTCGGCTGCGAAGCGCGCTGCACCCTCCGATGGATGGCGCAGAACTATTACATCAGCATATTTCTCGACGACGCGGACCGTATCAGCGAGGCTCTCACCCTTCTTGACGGATGATGTTTCGGGCTCACTAAAGCCTATGACTGATCCACCAAGCTTATACATGGCGGTCTCAAAGCTCAGCCTAGTTCTCGTGCTAGGCTCAAAGAATAATGTGGCCATTATACGGCCCTTAAGAATGTCCGAGCCCGACCTGGCAAGGGGCTCTATCTCCCTAGCAATCTTCAGAATATAATCGATTTCCTCGCGGGTGAAGTCTTTAATGGAGATTATATCTCTACCGACAAAGTCCGCTGCCCCAACCATTTAGCTGCACCCTAAGAAGCAATAATAATCCGGCATCTTTTAAAAAGTTTGTTCTAGAAGACTTTTGATGGTCTATGCGGGGATAGATTTATATGTTTGAATATCAAATTTGATATCAATGGTGATATAAATGTGTGATGCTCCGCATATTGAATGCCACGGTCCACCGCCACACTTAGTCTGGAAGAACATGAAGAGGCACATGGCATGCGTCCCTAAAGGCTTCCTAAGATATCATGTTCTCAGACTATTGAAGGATAAGCCCATGTCCGGTTCAGAGATAATGGAAGCTATCGAGAGGGAGACGCATGGGTTCTGGAAGCCAAGCCCAGGCTCAATATATCCGCTACTGGCGTGGCTTCAGGATAATGGTTACATTAAGGAGGTTCCAAGTGAGGAGGGTGGTGTGAGACGCTACACTATAACTGAGCAGGGATTAAAGCTCCTTGAGGAGCAGGCTAAGATGCGTGAGAAGATTCGTAAGATGGCTCTCTTTGCCCCAAGATTTATGTGGCTTACTCCCCCACCTGAGGGGGCCCTAGATCTCCAAGAGTCCTTTGATCGTCTCGTTAGGGCCTTCGTAGATTTTAGGGAGGCCCTAGAGGAACGGGTTAGCAGGGAGGTTCTTAAGGAGGTATCTGAAATTCTAAAGGATACTGCTGAAAGGATTGAGGCCCTAACTAAGAAACTTAGGGAGTAGAGCTGGGAATAGATGGAGTGGTTTTCAGCAATCTCAATCTTTATAAGGCGTTAATATCCTTTCCTATTAGGGCGCGGGATCATGAAGAGGCTTCTTATGATAACCCACTCAGCTGGCTTTAAACATGATTATCTGCCAATCGCTGAAATTGTTGTTAAGGGTTTGGGCATGGAGTCTGGTATGTTTGATGTCACCGCCACCGATGACTGCGGTCTCCTAAACCGTAGGGATTTAGAGGATTTTGACGCAATACTCTTTGCAACCAGCGGCGAGCTCCCCATGGATGATTCCCAGAAGGATGATCTTATAGGTGCCATTAGAGGTGGGAAGGGGTTTATAGGCGTGCATAATGCCGCTGACACACTCTATAATTTTCCTGAGTATGGTAGGATGCTAGGCGGATACTTCCAAAGCCACCCATGGACTCAGGAGGTCACCGTCATTGTTGAAGACAGAAATCATCCGGCAACTAGACATCTGCCGGAAAGATTTAGGGTTAGAGAGGAGGTTTATACGTTTAGGGACTGGTATAGGGAGAGAACCCATGTCCTAATAAGCCTAGATGTCAGCTCGGTTGATTTGAGTAAGGGGACTAGGGCCGATAACGATTATGCGCTCTCATGGTGCCACAATTACGGTGAGGGTAGAGTATTTTATACGGCGTTCGGACATTTCAGGGAGATTTGGACTGAGAGATGGTTCCAAATGCACCTCCTAAATGGCATATTATGGGCGATGAAAATAATTTAGCATGGTTTTATAAGCCGCTGCTATCTCACCCATTCTACTTTTAGATGCTCGGATAATTTCATCTTCAATATTTCTACGAGCTCCGGGTCGTTTCTTGGGTAAATATCTGGGATGTGGAGGACTATTATCTTGTCTTCCGCATCGGGCTTTAGTGCTAAAATGGCCATTTTATGATGCTCCTCCATTGCAAATATTACGTCAGCCCAGTCGATTAGATCCTCAGAGAGCCTCTGCCTAGCATTAAACCATACGCCAGCCGACTTAACCTCAAATCCCCCAACCTTCTTAAGTAAGTCCTCGGCTGTTGGGCTACGATCAATATTCGCTGTGCAGACAAATAGCACCCTTTTAGGCCTCTCAGCCCGCTCTGGACTGCCAACCATATTTAGTCGCCCCCGCATTTCTCCATCCTACGCTTCAGCGCCTCCCAAATTAGGCTCTCAACGAACTCTGAGAAGGAGATCTTCTCATTCCTACCTATCCTATTCTTCATCTCCTCATACCACAAGATATTAAGTTTCCTTATTAGATTTTCTGAGAGGGAGAGGGATTTTGACCTCTTCCTCTGAACCGGCAAGGCCATTACCCCATCCTATCGCAATTCAACCTCGACTGGTCGGCGCGTACTGTAATATGGGGGCTGATGGTTTCGGCAGACATATAGGGTTTCAGAGGTCGCCCCACATTTCTCAGCCAAACCTAATGGATCCCACTCAAAGCTATCTTCATTTCCATAGGCTCTTGGAGGTAGGGTTGGAGTGTAGGGCTTCATTTGCCCCCCGCAGAGTGGACATAACCTATAGCAGTCGCATACGATAGTAATTGGAACCGGGCTATTGCGCCGAACACTCCTACCGCATGCACCGCAAACTCCATAAACGAAGGTCAACCCTTACCCCTCCAGCCTCATCCACCATTAATTGGAGGAAAAGGGTGGGGGAGGTTCAGACATAGCATTGTCTTTGGCGCCCTCACTAGCAGTTTACGATCCTTGCCACGGCATCCTTCCTTAGGGTGCCGAGACCGTAGCGTATTGTGCATATTACTCCTTGGCTCAGCCTCTCCTCATAGGGTTGTGTAAGTATGTCTCTTCTCAGGAGTAGGACGGCTGCCTTCCTAGTATCGATCAGATGGACCTTTGTCGGAGTGCATATATCGGTCTCAACAATCTTAAAGCCTAAGTATGTCTCACCGAGCAGACCGCGGCTCACATCAACCCTATCGCCAAAGTAGAAGCTATTAATGAACTTCTCATCGTTCCATAAGTCTGCTATCTGATCTGGGTGGATCATGGCCACATTAGCCGTGTAACCAGCTTTCTTAACGGCGTTCCAAGCCCTAACTAGGTCGATCCATGATAGTGTTCCGGGCTTCTCAGCCTCTATCTCCGAGCCTCCAGCCAGCTCGTTTGGCGGTATGCTCTCATACAGGGCCACAACATCCTCTGTCAGCTTCTCCTCTAGGAGCTGGGCTGCCTCCTCAATGGCCCTCTCAATAACATTAAATGGAACATCCTCCAGATATGCTTGGCTGAATAGTGCGTCATAGCCATATTCGCGGTCAACGTCTATATCCACTATATCGAAGTGCTCAGGTGTCTGGAGTGAGGGCCCCTCACTTATTCGCCAGACCGAGCCGCGCCTACTTAGGTAGAAGCGGACCCTAGGGCTTGTAACCCTCAGAACCCATATCAGCTCCCTGCCAACGGCCCTCCGCCTTGCAGCCTCAATAGCTATGTCATGAACCTTGCCCAGTGCCTGAGCGACATCGCTTAAGACATATTCCCTCATAACCCTCTGGTAGAGTGTGTTTCCGCTAGCCTTTCCGAGGAAGTTCTCTCTCCATGCATGCTCGCCTAGATCCGGATCCCTTAGGACTGCCTCCCTTAATGTGTTTGAGTATTCCGGCTGCGCCATACCCAATCTGACACCCCCTACGCGCCCATTCCATGAGTGTCTGGGCATACCAGTATGAGTATTTGGTCGCCAGCTCCGCCAGCATCCATCAAAGATTTTCCGCCTGAGAGCCCCTCATCGGATCCTAGGGCCTTAACCGCCCTACCCTCATCATCAGATTTGACTGCGTCGCCGGCTGTCAGCGCCCCGCCAGCATAGACCTTAACGACCCCGAGTATGCAGACTGGAATATACTCGCCCCTAACGCCATCCTTTAATGCTACGCCTAAGATTCTGTCGCCTGAGTTAGCCTCTCTAATGAGCGGTGGCCAACCCTCGCTGCTAGATAATGCTACAAAGCGCCCCTTCCGGATGCTGTCCCCATCGCATTTACATGTTAGGATTAGGCTTGTCGCCGATAGAACCTCCCCCAAAGCCGCTTCTGGAACCATATCCCTAGCAGACATGGACACCACCTCCAAACTATTTGATCATGATGTTTTTGCGACCGCCAAGCCATTCTCTAGGAATCTAACTAATTCCCTAAGCCTCCGATTTTGCGGGCAGGATAGACACCTCCATCCGCCCGGGGCCTTCCCATAACATATCCCCTTCAATCTGCTAATCAGCTCGTTTAGGATAATTGAGTCTGGAACTGCCTCCCTCAGCGGTATCACAACCGCCCTTCCGGGGATTTTATTCCTCAGTTGTCTGAGTATACCCTCCCACACCTGCACTTTTGTTTTCGGATCGCCCGGTGGGAAATCCTTTAGGAGAGATAGCCCGGTGAATCTTATGCCCCTAGGCGCTAGACCATTAACTCTCTCTAGGCTCCTCCAATCATACTCCACGCTGCAGTGTCTAATCACGCCGCTCCTAATCATGTTTAGGACCTCCTCATCATTTAGCTCGGCTATATACTTGATTCCTCCATCTTCATACCAAGCGTCCAAAACCCTCCCATTTAGGGGGCGAGTGTGATCTAGGAGGAGTGGGGCTCCCCTTAATGTTCTGGCGGCCCTCTGGAGCTCATCCTCCAAGTAGACTCGGACACTAGGCCACTCGCTCGGATGATACGTCTTTACTGGATGTATGGCCTCCCCGTAAATTATATTTGTGTTTGGGCCGCGCGCGCCCACGGTGCCGTCGAAACTAAAATATTCCTCAGTCTCCCTCCGCTCTATGCGGTTTGTTGGAGCCCCACCAACCCTCCCATCAGATTCCTCGCCTTTCCCTTGGGATGGCGTGTCCCGAACTAGGCTCTCAAAGGACATAGGCATCAAGTCTGAAAGGGGGAAGAAAGTATAAAAGCCGTATCATAGAAATAAAAGAAATCAAATTCCTTTTATAAAAGGGGCCGAAATCCTGCCCCTTAAATTTACTTGGCCATTAAGCCATCTGGTGATCTACGAATTTTAGGATTACACCCATTGCCTTAGCCCTATCCTCTAGGAGCATCCTATAGGCTTTTTCGGCATCGCGCCAATAATATCTATGCGTTATTAAGTGGTCTATTCTTAGGTAGCCCTCAGATAATAGTTTGAGGAAGAACTCGGTGTTCCTCTTCCTAGTCCATGGGTTGTATGGCGTCTCATATTCCGGTTGGCTGGTGAAGTGGGTTCCAATTATCACCCTACTAGGCCGGTTAACCTCATCGTGGAAGTCCATTACAGTCTTCCCCCTAGGCGAACTCAGAACTATGAAGTATCCTAGACTTCTGGTTAGGGTTATGGCTTCCGGTATAATATCTGGGTCTCCGGTAACCTCAAATACCTTATCAGCCATCCTGCCACCCGTTATCCTCCCAACGGACTCCCTAATGCCATCCCAGCTCTCAAAGCGTAGGGTGTGGGTTGCCCCGGAAAACCTTGCGATCTTAAGCCTCTCTTCCGCGATGTCTATAGCTATAACCGGGTATGCGCCAGCCATCCTAGAGAATATCACCGCCATTTGCCCGAGAATCCCAAGCCCAACGACAACCACCGAATCGCCCAAAGAGACCCTAGCGAGCCTAACAGAATTCATTACGCCAGACGCTATTGTATGGAAGCATGCATCCTCAACCCTAACACCCCTTGGAATTCTAACAAGGTTATCCTCACCCACTATTGAGTGGGTTGCGTGTGGTGAGGTTGCGGCAACAAGCTCGCCGACCGAGAAACCCCTAACATTAGATCCGCACCTAACCACCCTACCTACACTCGAATATCCGGGTATGAAGGGATACTTAACGTATGCGGACCAGGCGGAATTGGCTGGGAATCTGCCCGTTAGCGCCGTTAGTTCCGTTCCAGTGCTTATCAGCGTGGCCTCCGTCTCTATTAAAACTTCATTCTCCCTAGGCTCCCCAACCTCAAAACTTTCAATCTCAATTTTATTTGGTTCTGGAAAGATTATTCTGAAGCCCTCCAAGCGAGCGCACCACCCATAAAGCTTAGGATCCTTAAGAATAATGTTTTTGGTAAGCTATATATGCGATGATCCTCATAAGATTTGGCTGGTGTGCTGGATGAGTGTAAGTGCCGCACTACGTGAGATAGAGGCAATAGAGGATCTCATCGGACCATACGAGTTCTTCTCATATGATGCCAAGAAAGTCCTCATGCTCCTGAGAGATTTGAGAGATGCCCTGAACAGGATGGATAAGGATAAGATAAGACAGATGATTACGGATATATCGAATATTGAGGCTATGGCAGCCCCATATAGGGGATATGGATTTGTCGAGGAGTCCATAGAGCATGCAAAGAAGCTACTTAATGAGCTAAAGAAGATTGTTGGGGAGTAGCCGCCTCAATCACCCAATATTTTTCCACAAAAATTTGATAAATTTTAAATACTCAATGTTTTAAAAATATTTTGTATATCAAGTATACGAGGTATAGTATATGAAAGCTTACCTCGCCGTAACAGTTGACAGCAAACTCTATAGGAAGATTGAGGCCCTCAGGGGTAGGGAGAAGAGGTCGACCTTTGTTGAGTATCTCCTATGGCTTGGTATTGAGGAGCATATTAAGAGGCCTAGGGAGCCAAAGGGCTCTCAGATGAAGAGGAGTGGAATATGAAGTGTTTAGACGAGGCCATTATTTAGGCTTTCGAGAGGGGTTTAAATGTTTGGTGGGGTCATTAGGCGTCTTCGGGAGATGGTTCTTAAGCCCAGCGGCAGCCTCCTACCAGCTCACCTATCAATCTTCGGCGAGCAGCCGCCCATAAGATTCGAGGATTATATTGAGGCCTACCTAAAGGACCCCTCATGCAAGGCGTTTGTGGACTTCCTCGCTGATCAGGTGGTTGGCGTGGGCTTCTATACTACGGTTGACTATAGCTATCCTAAGGCTAGGGAGGCTAAGGAGATAGTTGACGACTTCTGTGAGTCCGTTAACCTCGATGGGTTACTCCACATCAGCGCTAGGGAGATAATTGCCGCCGGAAACAGCTTTTGGGAGAAGATAGAGCCTAATAATTTGGAGGACTTAAGAATTCTGCCGCTAACAAGTATAAGCCAGATAAAGCGGGATATTTACGGTAATATCAAGGAATATGTACAGTCTCCAGAGTACGGTGGTAAAACAATCCCACCCGACAGGATAATACATTTCAAGTGGAATCCAGTTAATGGAGAGCCTTTTGGAACTGGCATACTGCGCCCGCTCCTTGAGAGGATGAGGGTTGGAGGAGAGGTTAGAATGAGCTTCTTGGAGATGAAGGCGCGTATAGAGAGGATGCTCCCGGAAATATTTGAGAGGTATGCTGGGCCGGATGAGCTCTGGATATTTGAGGGCGTAAGCGATGAGCAGCTCGCCGAGTACCAGAGGCTTATAAAGTCAAAGCCTAAGACTGGGGCGCGCTTTGTCTATAATCGGCCGGCCGATGTGAAGACGGTCCAGATAGACCCGCGAATCCAATTTAAGGCATACCTAGAGCATATAATAAACCAAGTCTATTTGGGCGGGCAGACCCCTCTGCCGAAACTATTCACAACGCCGGGCTTCACCGAGGCCTCTGCTAGGGCTGCCCTAGAGATAGCGGAGCGGAAGATCATAGCATTACAGCGCTTTATTAAGCGGATAATTGAGAGGGAGGTTTTCAATCCATTAATAGAGCAGGCCGGCCTAGATGCTAGAAGGGCTAGTTGCAGACTGAACTGGGGTGTGCCGGAGAGGCCGAAAATAAATGTTCCAGACTTGATTAGGGCGGCTGAGCTAAAGCTGATAACTGCTGAGGAGTTTAGGGATATGATGAGGGAGATGGGCTGGCAGCTTAGGGAGTAGGGCTATTGCAGGTCACTCTAGACCCTTAATCCTCTTTATTAGCCAAACCATCTTCCTAGCGAAGTTTCTAATGGTCCTTAGGCCCTCCTCATCCCTTAGAACTTCACCCCTTTCTCTCCCGAAGGCTACATTCCAGTATGTTGATCCCGGAACGATCATGCCCTGTATTAGGAAGAAGAATAGGAGCTGGGCGAGCGTGAAGTTTTGCCCGGCTCTCCTAGCAACAACTATTGGCCCCCCAACCTTATTCTCAAATATGCGCCCCCTAGCCCCTGAGATGAAGCCAGCCCTATCAATTAGGGCCATTATTTGAGGTGTTGCTGATCCAAAGTAGACTGGAGATGCCAATATTATCCCATCCGCCCTAGCCATCTTCTCAAATATCTCTTGGAAATCGTCTTTTATGTGGCACTCCTTAGTCTTCCAGCATGAGAGGCAGGCGTCGCATGGCCTAATCTCCTTATCAGCCAACCTTATGAGTTCGGTTTGGGCTCCCTCCTCCGCAGCGGTCTTTAGAGCCTCGGAGACGAGTATCTCTGTGTTGCCTCCAACCCTTGGGCTGCCAACAACCCCAACCACATATATCATAACCCGACACCTAACTAGAGATTTAAGCCCTCAGCTTATAAGCCTATACACTAGGGTGTTTACGCCCAAGCTTAACAATACAATCTCCGCAGGGCTGGCGCATCTTCCTATCTGTCATACCTATGTGGAGTGAGAAGTACATGACGCAGAGCGGATTTTTACAGTGTCTCAGTCCAAGCGCGTGACCTATCTCGTGAACCGCCTCCTTAATTGCCCTATCTATGAAGAGGTTATGGTTTGGTCTCTCACCATAAAATTCCGGCCTGAGCCTAAATAATGATATGATCGCCGCCTTACCCGGGCACTGCGCCTCACCAAATATGAAGTTCATTCCGGGAACATAGATGTCGGCGTCCATAACGCCTAGTGCAATGCATGGTCCCCCTCTTTCACTCTCAAGCTTTAAGGCGTATCTTAGCACCTCACCTAGTATTGGTTCTGAAAGGTACTGACGCCTCAACCTATTATATGCTTCACGGGGCAGATCTATTATGTCATTTGGGATCTCACATACCAGTCCCGGAAGCGAGCTCTCCACGCCACTCTTAATCGATTCTAGGATATCCCTTCCAACATAGCCTATTGAGACAATATATACTCTCATCTTCCCAGCCTAAATGGTGAAAGTCTCACCTGGGTTTGGGGCCTTAGCCTCTAGACCAACCTCATCCTTAATCCACTTCGCAAACTTTTGGCAGTTCCCTTCAGCGCCATGGATGGTGAATACAATCGGTTTCCCCCTCAAACCCCTAATTGTCTCCTTAAGCTCGCTTGCTCCGCAGTGGGATGAGAAGTCGAAGAAGCCGATCCTAGCCTTAATCTTACGAACCTTCCCATCTATAACGCAGCGTCCCTTCTCCATGAGCTCGCGGCCCGGTGTGCCCGGAATCTGATATCCCACTAGGAATATTGCGTTCCTAGACTTCTTACCAACGATCTGGATATAATATGTTGCCGGCCCACCCTTAAGCATTCCAGCAGGCGCTATGATAACCCCAGGTCTCTTCGCAACCCTCTTCCTCTCCCTCCAATCCTCAACCCACCCAACCATGTGGATCGCATCCATAAAGAGCCTAGGATCCCTAAGGAATTCTAAATGCCCCATTAATATTCTACTGGCCTCACGTGCCATGCCATCTATAACAACTGGATATTCAAAGTGGTGGGCCGCTAAGATGCACGCGATCTCCTGGGCGCGGCCGACGCTGAAGGCTGGGATGAGAACCGTACCCCCGGACTCCACAACATCTATAACCTCATTAATAAATTTCTCCTCGAGTACTCTCCGTTCCGTATGGTCTTCATCTGCGTATGTACTCTCAATTATGACCGCGTCCAGCTCACCGTAGTTCTGATCTGCTTTTGGGAGAAGCCTAGTCTCGATCGTGTTGAAGTCGCTCGTATATAGGATACGCTTACCCTCAGCCTCTAGGAGGACTGAGGCCCCACCTGGGAGGTGGCCGGAGTTTAGGAGCATAAACCTTATGTCCCCTACCCTAACCTCCTCCCTATAATTAACGTTCTTATGGCTTCTAATCATCGCATTAAGCTCAATATACTCGTATGGCAGATAGTAGCTTGACAAATGTATGAAGTCCTTTATTAGAAGGCTGGTCAGCTCCAGATTTAGGTTCGTCCCATAGACGGGCTTAGGCTCACTTATATGGAATATTGGGATGGCGCCGGAGTGGTCTAGGTGGCTGTGCGTTGCAACTATTGCGTCAACCTCTCTAGGCGGGACATGCATTGGGAAGCCGGGCGTATGATTCAGCATAACTCCATAATCAAGTAGGATCTGAGTCTTTCCAGTTTTAACTGCTATGGCAGCCCTACCAACCTCTCTGGCCCCGCCTAAGAACTTAATCTCCAACGAAGCTTTCTCCACCATTCACACTTTATATTCCACATTTCATTACGCGTTTAATTCTAAATTAATTGTTTCAAGTTTAATATTAACCTTTTCAGCTATATACGTAGGGTTAGGAGCTGCTTAGATGCCGCCAAGCCCTCCGATAGTCTCTTGGTAAGCTCCTCCGCCACTACCTCGCTCCAGGACCCCTCCCTAACAAGCAAGACTACCGTTGTATAGGATGGCTTTTTGGAGATATATTCTAGAATTATCTGGATCATATGATTTATGATCTCGCAGTCCAGTGGATAAGCATATTCATATTGGTATAATGGATATGTTTCCGCCAGCTCCAATGGTATTATGCCGAATGGCGGCGAGTAGAAGCAAACGTGAACGGCACCATGATCTAAGCCGAGCTTTCCACACACCCTCAAAACGATCTTTTTGAGGCGCTTACCCCTCCGCTCCTCCTTGCCCTCGGAGTCCGGTATCAGGAGCAGTATCCTAGCCCGCTCTGGCGGAGCGTATCTCTCCATTAATCGCCTCTTGTGTCGGATAACCTCCGGCCTAGCCAGATCTATTGGGCTGAAGAAGAATAATCCCCTCCTCTTCACGTATGGACTATACCTCTCAATCTTCTCCCCATACCTTTGCAGTCTCTTAAGAGCTTGTAGGAGTGATGGGTGGCTGTGAGCCCTCATCTCGGTGTATTCCCATAGGCGGCCCTCAACTATGGCCTCCTTAATCCTCCTAATCTCCGCGAAGCATACGTAGAGGTTATGTTTACTCAGCTCCCTCTCACGCTCACCATCCGGCATCTCCCTAAGCTCCCTAGGCCCACGCCTAGCGCAGACCGGGCATGAGCATGGAAGGTACTCCAACTCCTCAATCCTCATAGTTCCATAGTCCGTCATGTAACGCCCCTCCCTGGCGAAGATAGAGTAGGCCGCCGAATCAAACATGTCACAGCCTAATGCGACCGCCAGCGAGAACATGAAGGGGTGCCCGGCGCCAAATAGATGGAATGGGCGGTTTATTGGAGCATTCATCTTAGCCGCGAGGATCATGTCAACGAGTGTGCTGAAGAGGTATTGCTCCATAACTGGTGTTGGACTGCCCAGCGCATGTATGTCAAAGTCGAGTTTACCCATCTCAGAAGCCGAGAAACTAACTAGGTCAATGTATCGTCCGCCCTGTATTGGGCCAACCCATGCCACATCAGCCCTACTCTTTAATCCCTTAAGCTCCATGGCCCTCCTAATAGTCTCCTCAACTGTGTGTTTGGCATATTCCGGCGTGGCGTCCCAGCCAGTTGGCAAATCTAGGATTGTCGCTATATCTGTGCCTATATCCTCCTGATACCTTACTATCTCCTCATTTGTTGTCTCCACACCCCCATATGCTAGGATCTGGTAGGCCCCGGAGTCCGTCATGACAACTCCTGGAAAATTTAGTATTCGATGGATTCCCTCCTCCCTAGCCCTATCGCCAAAGTGCCTCTTCACTATGTAGGCGTTTGTTATCAGAATTCTGCATCCGAAGTCCTCCCATAAAGTCCTCGGTTCCACAACCTCCTTAACCGGGTTTATTACCGGTAGGAAGGCTGGGGTCTCAACTACCCCACTCTTAGTCCTAAGCCTCCCAATCCTCGCCATCAAATCCCTATCCCTAACCTCGAATTCCATCATTATCCGCTACTCCATGACCATGATGCTTAATTATGCCCGACACATTAATTATGATGCTGACTGCCAAGAGGATGCTGAGATATTGGTATGCGATGTAAAAATGTATGAGAAGCCGAATTTAAACAATCCTATACTTATTGAGGGGCTTCCGGGTATAGGGCTCGTCGCAAACATAGCCGTCGCATATCTAATTAAGAAATTAAATGCGAGGCTCTTCTGTGAGATTAGGTCATCCCACTTCCATAATGCCGCCCTAACGGATGAGGCGGGATCGCTCAAATATCCAGTAAACCAACTATACTATTATAGGGCCGAATCCTCCAAGGAGGGGAGCGACCTAATATTCCTCTATGGAAATACTCAAGCGCTCACTCAGAGGGGTCAATACGAGCTCTGCGGCTGCATACTTGACATTGCCGAGAGTCTAGGATGCAAATTTGTTATAACGCTTGGGGGCTATAGGCCCGGAAGAACCGTTACAAGACCTAAACTTTACTTCGCAGCCTCAGACCACGAGACCGCCAGGATCGCTAAAAACTTAGGCGCAGAGGCCCTAAAAATCAATATATTCGGCGTAGCCGGCCTCCTTATCGGAATGTGTAGGCTGCGTGGAATTAAAGGATTATGCTTGCTCTCAGAGACGCCCGGGGACCGCCCGGATAAGGATGCGGCCATCGAGATACTAAAAGCCCTCTCCCAGATAATTGGAGTTAGGGTTGATTTGGGCGATCTAGGCGACCCGATGAGTTTGATAAGTGTTCTCTCACCCTTCGACTTTGGGGCCCTATTGAGGGTGAGGAGGGAGGAGAGGGCTAGGCCGGAATGGCTCGTTTAACCTAAAAGTAGGAAATAGGAAAGATGCTTTACACTAACATAATCGCGCCTATAATATCTCCCTTTCATTTCCTATCCGCCCTTCATCTCTTGCACGAACTGCTGATAGACTTTCTGAACCCTCTCAGCGGCTGGACCGGTCCCCTCAACCACGCCGTTCTGTGTTACCTTGATCCTATCCATGACCCATATGAAGCCCTCTTTTTCATAGAGTTTAACCATTTTTGGAAAAACCCTCTCCAATCTCTCTGCCAAGCCTTTCAGATCAAAGGGCTTTTCAATTGATAGGATCTCGGCAACCCTGCTACCGCTAAGAACTATCTTAGGTATTACTTGCCCCTTCTGGTCTCTGGCGTCCAATAGGCAGAGGCTTAGGCTTTCCGGGTCTATCCCAACCAATATTCCAGTGTATGTTTTTCCATCGACCGTTAGGACGCTAACAGTCTTATCGATCAAGGCGGATATCTCGGTTACGAATCTCCTCTCAGCCGTTGACATAGCCCCATCAACCGCTAATATCTTAGTTGAGGAATAATATTCTACAAACACAGATTTATTATTTTATTGCGTCCTCCGGGAACCGCGCCTAATCTGCTGCTCTAATATGAGAATTGTGTCGGGCGGAACATCCTCATAAACAACTATGTTTGGGCCTATCCAGCTATTTGGGCCGACCCTCACACCGGGCATGAATAGCGCGCCAACACCGGTCATCACTTTATCACCCATTATAACCCCAAGCTTCTTCCTACCTGTGTCAATGATTTCGCCCTTAATTTCCATCTTAATAGTTCTCTTATCAAACCTGAGGTTTGCTGATATGAAACCGGCCCCTAAATTGCATCCCTCACCAATTATGCTATCGCCCACATAGGATAGGTGGCCCACATGAACATTATCCATCAATATACTATTTTTTATCTCGCATGAGTTTCCAACCCTAACATTTCTGCCGATACTTGTGTATGGGCGTATATAGCAGTTTGGGCCAATGTCGCTCCCATCACCTATGTATGCCGGCCCCTCAATATATGAGCCGGACCTCACCAGTACATCTTCACCTATGAAGACAGAGCCCTTAATGTGGGCTCCATCCTCAACATTCCCCAAAATATCCGGCTTAATAGACTCTAGAACTCTCATGTTAGCATCGAGGAGATCCCATGGCCTACCAATATCAAGCCACCCATCTCTCGGAATCTCAGCTATCGCAATACTCTCCCCACCCTTAATGGCTAGCTGAATCGATCTTGTTATCTCAAGCTCACCCCTCACAGATGGCTCAGTTCGATCTATAAAATCGAAGATTTTAGATGAGAAGACGTATATGCCAGCGTTCACTAGGCTCTTCGGCGGTAGATTCTCGGGCTTGGGCTTCTCTAGAATATCGGTCACCCGCCCGCCATCGACTATTAGGATACCGTAACGTTCGGGGTTCTCTGTGTAAACTGCTGCTAATGTGGCGGTTGGCTTAACCTCCTCATGCACCCTAACAACCATTTTTATGGTATCAGCCGATAGGAGTAGGTCGCCATTAACTGCCAAGAAGTCTTCGTCGCCAACATGCCCTCTAGCCGCCCCTATGGCATCAGCTGTTCCCAAAATTCCCTTCTGATTCACATAATCAATTTTAACGCCGAACCTAGAGCCGTCGCCGAAGTATTCTCTGATCACCTCCGCCCTATAATTCACCACCATTAAGATATCCCCTAAGCCAGCTGCTTTAAGAGCGTTTATGAGGTGCTCTAGAATCGGCCTTCCACCAACCGGTATCATATGCTTGGGTCGGGTGAAAGTTAGGGGCCTAAGCCTCTGTCCCTCGCCAGCAGCTAGCACAACGGCCCTCATTAAACTATCATTCTCCGCCTAATAGAATTTGAGGATTAGGATAAAGATAAAAGATTTGTGAATTAATTTTGCTATGGTGCTCTAATCCTAGATATTTTGGAGGTTAGGTCGGCCACCATCTGCCCGAATTCCCTACATAGCTCCTTATCCTCATCGCTCTCCGGAGCCCCAACAATCGCCAGCCCATAATGCTTGTCATTCGGGTTCCCCTTAACTATCATTCCATGAATCAGCATAGCTTTAACCATCGACAATATAGTTGTTTCAGCCCCGGTTGCTGTTCCACCGGATGTTGTAAATGCAGCCCCAACCTTACCCTCAAGCTTACCATGTATCTCCACACTCCTATCTATCAGATCCTTTATTTTTGCGCTCATCCCACCATAGTATGTTGGCGACCCAATAATTATCCCATCAGCATTCAATAGGTCATTTAATGTTGCCTCCTCAACCCTCTTAACTATACAGTTTACGCCACTAACTCTCCTAGCACCCTCAGCAATTAGAAATGCAGCCTTCTCGGTGTTCCCCGTCCTCGAATCATAGACTATGAGTAGATTCACCATGAGAGGGCACCCCAAAATTAATTATCCGGGCAGAGTAATAAATCTTTGTGAGTGGAGTGTTGGGCATGAAGAAGATTATTCTCGACACAGATATCGGAACAGATGTTGACGATGCTCTGGCACTGGCACTCGCCATAAAGTCTAGGAAAGATATAGAGTTGAGGGCTGTAACCACCGTTCATGGGGATGTTAATTTAAGGGCGAAAATAGCTAGGAAGATGCTTAAAATTTCCGGGTTGGAACATATTCCCGTAGCTGCTGGGATATCCCAGCCATTAATGAGAGATAGACCGGTTCTAGGGTGGGCTGGGTATGAGGGCAGGGGCTTCTTAACCCCGGAAGATGAAGGGTTAAAGCCATGCGAAACCCACGCGGTTGACCTGATAATTTCGGAGATAATGTCTATGAAGGGTGAGATCACACTAGTCTCTGTAGGGCCTCTGACAAACCTCGCCGCCGCTATAATAAGGGAGCCGAGAATAGCTGAGAATATTAAAGAGATTATAGTTATGGGTGGTGTAACTAGGCTCTTCAACGGTTTAAATCTTCCCTACAGGGAACATAATATTCTCTGTGATCCCGAAGCCGCAAAGATAGTTTTTAGCTCAGGAGCGCCAATAATAATGGTTCCACTCGATGTGACGCTAAAAGTCTACATTGAGAGAAAAGACTTAGATAAGATCTCGATGGTTGGATCTCCTTTAACGGATGCTATAGTCTTAATGGTTAAGGAATACTTGAGTATTGTGAATAGGGATTATACTTGGCTCCACGACCCATTAGCATTAGCCGTCTCAATAGATCCAAGCCTAGTGAAGATGATAGATATGAGGATACTTGTAGAGACTAGAGGAGAATATACGACTGGGCAAACAGTGGCTCTGCCAGCTAAACCGGGAGAGACTGGTGTGAGAGTATGTGTAGACGTGGACATCAATAGATTTAAGGACTTTTTCATGAGCAGGATTTGCGAAAAACAATCATAGGTGCAATCTTGGCAGTTAAGAAGTGTTGTTGGAGGCCAAAAAAGGTTTCATAAACTATAGTGATTAGGTGCATACCCACAACCCTTAAATTCTCAGTAAGTTATTCTTTCTTTTTAAGCGGAGGATACAGAATTGAGGATAATCCGCTTCTCATCCCCCTATGGGAACCGCATCGGTGTTTGGGTGAATGATGAAGTAATTGATGTAACTGAGATCTGCGGGAGCCCCATTCAATCCTTTCTGGATTTAGCATCTAAGGCAAGTGAGGCTGGTAAGTCCATTGATGGCTTCCTTAAAGATCTTATTGAGCGGAGAGGCAAGGAGCTCCCCACCTACTCATATGGGAAGATTGAAAGGTGCGAAGACAATCTTCGACTTTTGATCCCAATAGTCCCCCCGGAAGTTTGGGGCTGCGGGGTAACATATAGGCGGAGCAGAGAGGCTAGGGAACGAGAAACCGGCGTGAAAGGATTATATGACCTAGTTTATGACGCGATTAGACCGGAAATCTTCTTTAAGGCCACAGCCCACCGCTGCGTGGGGCCTGGGGAGGAAATAGGTATAAGGGGTGATTCAAAGCGAAGTATACCTGAGGCGGAGCTCGCGTTTATCTTAGGGTTCAATCAGGAGATCCTCGGCTTTACAGCCGGAAACGATGTCTCCTCAAGTGATATAGAGGGTGAGAACCCACTTTATCTTCCACAAGCAAAGATATTTGATAGGTGCTGCGCCCTAGGCCCATCAATTCTAACCGTTGATGAGGCTGGAAAAGAACCTAAGCTGCGTATAGAATGCAGGGTTTTCAGGTCTGGGAATACCGTCTTTGAAGGCTCAACAAGCACTTCAGAGATGAGGAGGAGCATTGAGGAGCTTAGATCATATCTCTGCAGATATAACCCCGTTCCCCCAGGTTCTGTATGTTTAACCGGGACAGGAATAATTCCTCCGGAGGACTTCTCTTTGAGGGATGGGGACATAGTTGAGATCACTATTGAAAAGATTGGGACTCTGAGAAATCCCGTTAGGCGCCTCTAACTCACTAGTCCTCTCTATGCCTAGGGGGTGGTGAGGAATCGAAGAGAATCGAGGATTTCAAAAAGAGAGAATACTATATGTAGGTGTTCTCTTAAGCTAGGTTCAGGCAATTTCGCTCTCTAGGCTGGTGACAAGCGCCTCACATATTTATATGCCCCATTGGCCGCGATTATTGCTTGTCCAATAGCTGTCCCAATCTGCTTCACAGGACATGCTGTTACATCCCCGGCGGCGAAGACCCCTGCAATGTTAGTTTCTTGATTAGAGCCTACAATTATGTAGCCTTGCTCATCAACATTTATTCCCGACGCCTTTGCAATTTCACTATTTGGGCTCTCGCCGACGCATATAAAGACTCCATCAACAGCCAATTCAGTCTCACCGCCAGTCTCATTATTGAAGAGGGTCACACTCTTAACTTTAGTATCTCCACTAATCTTTTTAACTTCAGTGTTCCATAAGATTTCAATCCCGCTCTCAATGAGCCTATTGAGATAGATCTTCTCAGCCCTCAGCTCCCTCCTTCTATGAGCCAAGTAGACTTTCGATGCGATTTTAGACATATATATGGCTGATGTAGCAGCGGTGTTCCCACCGCCGACCACGAGAACCCTCAAGCCCCTAAAGAATGCACCATCACATAGGGCGCAATAGCTCACTCCTCTACCCTCAAACTCCTCCTCTCCCGGAGCGCCAAGCCTTTTATGTCTTGAGCCAGATGCAATAATGACTGCGCTGGCTAGGTACTCCGCCCTCTCAGTTACAACGATCTTGCCTTCATCCCTAAACTCCAGCTCACTAACACCTTCAAACTCATGGATCTCAACGCCAAACTTCAGGCACTGTTCAGTCATCCTCTTGGCCAGATCCCAGCCACTTATCCCCTCTGGGAAACCGGGGTAATTCTCTATCCAAGGTATTGTGAGGAGTTTTCCTCCGGCCTGCCCAGCATCTAGCACCAGCGTCTTGAGGCCGCTTCTGGCACCGTATATTCCGGCCGTTAACCCAGCGGCTCCAGCTCCAATAATTACTAGGTCCCATCTCTCCATTGCTCCCACCACAACTTAACCAGATTATTCTTTCGTCTTTTTATTTCATAAAGGCTATTAGGGTCGAAATAAGCTATCTAGAATTTAGAGCTTGACTGGTGGTTAGCGTGGCTGGCGGAGAGAAGAGGTTCGAGTTTCTGGAGCATATGGCAGATGTTTACATAGCTGCTTATGGGGGGGATTTGGCCGAGGCTTTTGAGAATGCTGCCCTAGCAATGTTTGAGGCTATGACCAATACATCCGATGTTGAGCTGAAGATTGAGGAAGACGTTGAGGTTGAGGGACATGATGAACAATCCCTGCTTTATAATTGGCTTGAGGATCTCCTCGTAAGGTTTGAGGTTGAAAACATGCTATACTCAAGGTTTAAGGTGCTATCTATAGAGGAGGTTGATGGAAAATTTAGGCTTAAAGCGAAGATTTATGGGGAGCCCTTTGATCCGGAGAAGCATAAGCAAAAGGTTGGGATAAAGGCAGTGACATATCATCGCATGGAGATCAAGAGAGAACCAAGCAATACAGTGGTGAAGTTCATACTCGACATATAAAGACTAGTTCCACATATAGTCTAACATATTAAAAAGGATTAAATTTTTGTGCGGAATGCCACTAATATTGGTGCTCCAGATGGATGCTGAAGAAGCTAGAGCCCTATCTAAAGACATAAAGGTCGCTAAGCAGACATTTAATATCGCCGCGAACGCCATGAGAGAAATCGGCGAATCCATTAAGCCCGTGAGGCGTTTGGTGGGCGCAAAGGACGGTGGAGTTGGATCAAAATTGATTGCAGCCGGCGCAGCATGCATAGCTTTTCCGGAACCCCTCTTCTCAGATGTAATAGGCCTAGCGCTCCTCACCGCTGGCCTAATTATTAATGGGGGTAGAAATCTAACGGTTATGGATGTCCTTAGAGAATATAGGAAGGTTGAGACTGAGTTGAGAAGATCTATCTCTTCACTGATACTAATCTAGCTAGTTTGATGAGGGTTTCTCTAGGAGAAGTCTTAATCCTTTAGAAATTTATTCCGGTTCTAAATTGGGAGGGAATGATATATCTTTTCCTTCTCTGTGTATTCTAGGGCTAGGCGCCTAACGAAGGAGGCTGTCTGCCATACATTCTCCCTCGCCCAATATACGGATAATGGAGTTCTTGAGGATAGCTTAATTGTGTAGCCGGAGCGTCTATCTCCGGTGGCGAAGAGAATATTCTCTGTGTTCACGTAATTAGATCCATGCTTATAGGAGAATTTTAGGCGTAGGCTCTCCGGCTCATTTATGTCGCCCTCAAGTCTCACCCCCTCAACCTTCTCCTCAAATTGTGATGGTCCACTATAATCTCTCATCCTCTTCTCCATGAAGATGAAGAAGCCCCTCAAATCCCAAGGACTGGTAATCTTCAGCGGCACATCAACAATCCACTTATCGTCCCCGGTCATCCCCTTGCTGGGCAGCGCAAATCTCCTTAGAAGCGATGGAGTCATTTTAATGGATGCCTTTAGGGCCGGTATGAGAGAGCCAACCATTGAGGAGGCTATTGATAGGAGGAGGGCTAGCATGCACCAAGAGGCTTCAGCCTTATACTTAACTACTGGCGCTAGATTAAGAGAGAAGAAAATATGGTAATTTGTAAGCCCGAATAGATAGCCTAGGCTCCCAGCTATAAAAGCCATTATTAGAGCCTCACATAGGAATATGGCCGCTATCTGTGTTGGATTCAAACCTATAGTTGACAAGGACATTATCTCACGCCTCCTCTCATAAACGGAATTTAGTAGTGTGATCCCAACGTTTAGTGATGTTAGAACAAGCAATATTGAGCTCTCAGCAAACCCGTAAGCTATCAGCTTATGGCCTATATATAGGCGTTTGAGAACCCCTCCAAGCGATACAAAGGCTTCAACTCTGGAGAAAGTAAGCGTTAACACCCTTGCGAGTGGAAATGCCTGATCATCACTCAGTGTTCGGGCAACAACCCTAACCACGTCAATATTTATTGGGAGGCTAAGAGCCGCGCTATCGAGAACTATCACCACGTCCTCGGGCGAAACATACTCAGAGGTGTAGGAGAGGCCCTCGCCGGAGAATACAATTCTAACATTCTGCGGCAGAATCGACTTACCATTCAAATCATTAATACCCTTAAGTTTCTCGGCGTCAAATATGCCAACAACCCTGAAGGTTCTTTCACAGAATATCACTGTACTGTTGATGTTAACCCCTAGATTGATGCTCGCCCTATCACTTATTAGTATTCCGTCAATGTCGTTATCGCCTAGAAAGCTGCCGGCGCTAATGATCTTATCTAAGCCGGTGACGGCTGCTTCTGAGCTCGGCTTTACCCCTAAAACACCAAAAATATTATAGTGTCTCTCCTCGCCTTCCACAGTAATCGATAGCTGACCTATAGGTGTGGGTGAGAGGGAGACTTGTGGAAGAGTCTTTAGTAGAGGTGCCACCAAACATACATTCTCATGCCTATTAAGCCACTCCAAAATTTTGGGATCTAGGGGACCGTAGGGGTTTATCTCGTTAGATGGTCGCTGGCAGACAAATATGCCATCTGATGGGGCAATACCCCTAGCCTTCTCCACGACAAAACCCTCCTCAAATGAGAGCGATGTTAAGTTTATGAAGGCTAGGATGGACACCGCTATCGTGATTGTAACAAGGAAAGTCCTAATTCTCCTCCTCTTAAGATTCTCAGCCGCTAGGGAGAAGGACGAAACTATGGCGCTTCTTAGAGACAAGGTTCTCCTATCGCTCTTCTCACCGTGTGTGTAGGGCGCATTAATCACTATAAACCCTAGGAGGAATGATGCCGCTATAAGGGCTAGGATGGATAGGGGCTTGAGCGGTGTTCCAGCAAGCGGATTATACTCTGGCTCCTGAGCCACCTTATAACCTGGATAAGCATAATACAATATGAGAACCAAGATTGTGTAGACTAGTATGCTGGCGAGGATCCTTCTCTGCCTATCTCTGAATAGGAGGGCTCCGAGTGATGAGGAGGAGATGCCGATGAATGGTGTAAGAAAACATATTGATGCCACAGAGTTCTGGAAAGTGCTTAGGAGGGAGTTCTCAACATCCTTCAGAATCAAATATGCCTCATAAAGATCTGCTTGGCAAACGTCATAATCTCCCTTAGAGAGGAGATGGCGCGCCCCATCTAGTAGGGTCTCAGCCTCCTGAATCCTCGACCTCTCATATATTGATAATACTCCAATTTTATCCGCCAGAGAACTAACGTATTTTATGATTCCAGGTATGTTATTATAGGCTTCGACAAGCAATCTATGCTCCTTTAGGCTTAATATTTCATACCCACCCTGCTCAAAACGTAGGCTGCTCCCATTCTGCGGAATCACAAAATTGAAAAGCTCATCATAGATACCGTATCTCCCCGAGTACTGGAGTATACTAACCCTAATCTTTACCTCTAAGTTTGCGGGTACAAACATTATTCTGCTCTCGCTCATCAAACCCCTTCCAGCGATAAAACTGGTCACTATGCTGGCATTAACCGTGGAGATCCCTTCGCCTATTATCTCACATGAGAAAAATGTCTCGTCCGGTCTGAAGAATGGATCCCCTATTAAGCGGATTGATGCTCCGGGCAATAGCGAGAACTCAAGATAATACTCTCTTGAGCCATCATTACGCAAGAGCCTATAGGATGGGACATAATCCATTCCCAATGTCGCGTTATCATCGTAGTATGCGAAGAGCACCATTTCACTACTTAATGGATTATATAGGAGCAGCGTTCTCTCAGCATAGATCTCGAAGAGACCTGAGGAGTTAGTCTCGGCAATCACCTCCAAGTTTTCTCCATAATTCTCCTGCCAGATAATAGGCATATTCCTCCTAATCCAGAGACCACGATGGATCACGCAAATCTTGGCGCCGGCTATGGGCCTACCAGTCTCGGAATCGATAACATAACCATAAACCCTAACCTTTTGATCACCATCCTCAGCACATATTAAGGTTAACTGAGAAGATAGGATCATGAATGATGCTAGAAGGAGTGCTAAAATGGCGGCGGGTTTCAGCATGCCAAGTCTATCAGATTCCATGACACAATCTTTCCACCTTGAGGATTTAAGGTTTTTCAAAAATAATGGGGTGCCGATTTAATATGGCTTAAACTCAGCCCCAAGACTTAAGCCCACTTAAAATATACTGGATTGCTATCGCGGCTATTAGCAGAGCCATGACCCTAGCAATAATTACAGCGCCATTCTTCCCCAATATTTTATAGATTGGCTCAATATAGCGGAGCGTTAACCACACTATTGTGAAGACTATCACCACCGAGAATATTGTCACGACCTCTCCAAACTCCTGAAGATTCAGTATGGTTGTTGTTATCGCTCCGGGCCCTACCAGAAGCGGAACCGCTATTGGGACCACGCCAATGCTCTCCGGTGTTACGCTCTCCTCCCAGCCGCCAGCAATCAATATCCTGATCGCAATTATCAGCAGCAGTATCCCGCCAGCAATCATGAAGCTCTCCAGCGAGATTCTGAAGATATTAAGTATCTCCCTACCAGCCACAGCAAAAAGCAGTAGGAGAATTAAGCCGGAGATCGTGGCCATATGGAATATCCTCCTCCTCTCCTCAGAACTCATCCTCTCAGTCAAACCTATAAAGATCGGTATATTCCCAAATGGGTCAACAATTATAAACAGCGATATTGTACTCTTAATTAGGGCCGGAAGCATGATTAGCAGAGTCTCAAACATATGAAATTTTATGTAAGAGACAGTATTTAACCTTAGACTTTCCGCCGCCAAATAGGGTACTATAGGAGGGGGAGAGGCTATTCCGGAAGATAGGGAGGTATCATCTATTATCACGGCTACTCCCTTAGAGGTGGCGGTATGGTGATTAGGGTCTGCGTTCTAAGAACCCCCTTTATACCTTGAACCCTCTCAATAATTTTTCCGAGATCCTCCATTCTCTCAAACTCAACTTGGATTATATCATCAAATTGCCCAGTTACGGCATATGCCTCCCTAACACCTTCAATCTTAAGCGCAGCCTCAGCAACCTTCCAAATCATGCCAGGCTCGGAATTAACTAGGATATAGGCTTTCATAGGCACCAGAGAATATAGCACGCTTAAAATATAAAAGGTTTGGTGGTAAAAGGCCAAGTTTATGAGGGCAATTTAACCCTCAGCGCAGCCCTTTCAGCATTAAATGCTGAAGCAACCAGCGTCAACTCCTCAGCCCTCACATCCCTAACCTTAATGCTCAAGCTCCTCTCCTCATTGGGCATTAAATCAAAGTAGTTATCGTCCGCAACCACCACATAGTCTTCCCTAAATTGTCCAACACTAACACCAAAATCAAAATACTGCAGCTTCCACACACCATCTAGGCTGATAACTTGCTTCAATGCCACCAGCCCCTAACACAGAATTAGGCATGGAGATATATTTAATGGTCGCTCATAACTACAGTATCTTCACAAATTGGATTATTAAGGGCATAATTTTATCTGCACGAGTTCATTTTCAAGAGGTTGTGGATTCTAAATGGGCGGCGCGGACCTTAGGGCTACAGTAACCTTTCTATTGGTATCCTCATTTCTGATGCAGGCTCTTATCGGCATAGTTGGCATAGCAGTGCCACTCTACGCTGATGATATGGGCGCGTCCCCACTGATGCTAGGCATTATAGGGGCCGTTGGTGGGCTAATATATTCGTTTATGCCAATGGTTTCTGGAATACTCTTAGAGAGGTTTAGGAGAAAGACTTTCATACTCGCCTCAACCGCCCTATATGGTTTATCATGCATCCTCTATAGGCTGGCCGAAAACCCATATATACTCATCCCCATAAAGGCCCTAGAATGGATTTCCATAGCGCTCTTTTGGCCTTCAATGGAGGTGCTGCTGACGGAGACTGGTGGAGAGAATATTGAGAAGACGCTTAGGAAGTTCAATCTTTCATGGGGCTCGGCGATGATTGTAGGACCCATGATCGGAGGATCCCTTATCAGCGCTTTCGGCATCAGAACCGGGGCACCATTCCTACTCTCATCAGCCATCTCCCTCTTAATGTCTCTTCTTACGATTCTAGTGGTTAGGGAGGGGGCGAGGAGAATTCTCAGCAAACATGGTTTGCCTAGGCTGGATGCCAACTCTTTAGGGGGAATATTCTCCGCCGTCTCATCAACCCTCCTATTCTCCCTCCTAGGTGGGATAATACTTAATCTCTTCCCAGCCTACGCGGCTAGCTTGGGTATTCCAGCCTATGAGATAGGACTAATAATGTTGGTTAATGGACTTTTTAGGCTGGTGGCATTCCTAGAGGCTTATAGGATTAAGGCCAGAATCGGAGAATACGGAGTGTTCCTTATGGGGTCCCTTACGCTCGCCCTAGCATCAGCGCTAACAGCCATCAGCTCCACAACTCCAGCCTTCTCCATATCACTCTCCATTATGGGCTTCGGTGCCGGAATATTATACGCAGTCTCGATAGCAATGCTCCTCAAAAGGTTGGATTCGGCCAGAGGTTACGCTGCTGGGCTCTTCGAGAGCCTCCTAGGGACCGGATATTTCCTAGGCTCCCTATCCGGCGGATTCGTGGCCAATTATGCGCCAAATGCCCCATATATCCTAGGTCTCTCAATAAGCCTACTGGTAACCCTCCTCAACAGCATCAAATACATGAGGAGCCAGCCAACCATCAAATAGCATTATTTATCTCAGGCGCCTTTGGATAGGAGCCAAGAATTTTAAGGAAGAGCGTGTTGCGTCTCAGCCCTTCTAAGGCCTCAGCGCACCTAGCCTCAGTCCTATGACCCTCAAAATCTAAGTAGAAGTTATATTCCCAAGGCCTCTGCCTAGTCGGCCTAGACTCGATCTTAGTTAGATTTATTCCTCTTAGGGCGAACTCCCCTAGGGCCCTATATAGAGCCCCCGGAACATGTCTCGTTGAGAAGATTATCGATGTCTTGTCATTTCCCGTTGGGGGAGCATCATTCTTTGAGAGGACGAAGAAGCGCGTGTAATTGTTTGGGTTGTCGGCTATATCTCTAGCCAGAATATTCATGCCATAAATCTCAGCCGCCCTCTCACTCGCTATTGCAGCCGCATCAAGCATACCACGCTCCTTAATCATCTTGACGCTCCCAGCAGTATCGTATGTCGATATAAGCTCGCAATTCAACCTCTCAAGAAAATTCCTGCATTGGCCCAGCGCTTGGGGATGTGAGAAGATAACCTTAATCGAGCCAAGCTCGATGCCCGGATTCGCAATTAAACAGTGAGCAATTCTAAGAACAACCTCACCACAGACTTTAAGATCATACTCTAGAAAAAGATCGTAGACCTGCGTGACGCTCCCCTCAATAGAGTTTTCGATGGGAACAACACCAAACTCGGTTTCACCGCTCTCAACGCTCCTAAAAACGTCCGAGAACCGCTTGCATGGGATTGGCTGGACATTTTGACCGAAGAACTCATATATTGCACTCTCACTATACGCCCCTATTTCGCCCTGAAACGCAACTCTAATAGGATTCTTAGAGCCCCCAATCTCCCCGATACTCATATACCGTTCTTCTCTCTTCAAGCTAAACTATTACTCTCCCAGCGAACCTATTAATGATTCCCCAGCGAAAATATAAATTTTCACTTTCTGATGCTCTTTAAGGAACAAAGAAAAAGGTTAAATTTCAGCCCAGCTATTAGCATAGCCGTAAAATGCGAGGTGCAGCACTTGGCCTATAAGTATATAGCTGAGGCATGGAGGAAGCCGAGCGAGTCGTATGTAGAGGAGATAATGCGCGAGAGAATTATAGAGTGGCGTAGGCAGCCAGCGATATATAGGATTGATAAGCCAACGAGGATTGATAGGGCTAGGAGACTTGGATATAAGGATAAGCCCGGCTATGTCGTCGTGCGGGTCAGAGTGAGGAGGGGTGGGCTCAATAAGCCTAGACCTAGATCCGGAAGAAGGCAGAAGCGCATGGGCGTCACCAAATATAAGCCAGCTAAGAGCCTAAGACTTATAGCTGAGGAAAGGGCCGCAAGAAGATTCCCAAACCTCGAGGTTCTCAACTCCTATTGGGTTTGGGAGGATGGACGTTACAAGTGGTTTGAGGTTATAATGGTTGATAGGGCTCTCCTACCAGAGCTAAAGCTTGGGAAGGGTAGGGGTAGGGTTTTTAGGGGACTAACAAGTGCCGGGAGAAAGGTTCGGGGCTTACTAGCCAAGTAAAATATTGCCCTCAATCTTTTGAGCGCTTTATGGTAAGAAAACCGCTGCGGCTATAACAGTCGTCCACAAGCCGTTCTTGTCCCCTTCAGCCGACTGGCAAATATGCATAGTCTTAAAGATTTTCCCACTTGCCTTATACACCCTCTTCCTTTCATCCCAAGCCGTCTCCGGATCAAACTCGATGCCAAGAGTCATGGCGAGCATCGTTGCCGCAATATCCTCAGCATACTCACCAGCCTTCTTAGCGGTCTCACCAAAAGAGTGATGCTCAGCTAAGTAGCCATATCCATCATTATTCTTTGGTAGGGCCAGACCTATCGCCGCCGAGATTAGGCGGTTAGGCTCATTAGTCTCATTCCTAGCCATAACAACATATGTTATCTGGCCGGGCTTTAGAAGCTTAAGCCCCTCCTCCCTAGGAATTATTTTGCAGCCTGGGGGGAAAATGCTTGAGACACAGACCAGGTTACACTTCTCTATGCCAGCCTTCCTCAGGGCGAGCTCAAAAGAGGCAAGCCTATCTTTATGGACACCTACGCCCTTAGTGAAGAACATCTTAGTTGGAATCATGCTCATAAAATTCATATGAATGAAGCAGCCTTTAAAAAATCTTTCTATTAAAAATGCCTAATAGATGCTTCGGATAAACCGAAAAAGTAATAAATATCCCTTTTTTGTTAAAGGGTTAAAAATCAAACCCAATTTAAATAATGCTTTAAATATTTGAGTTGGATTTTAATGGATTTTTAGGGTGAGGTGAGAAAACTGCATGTCCATTAAGGCTGTGGTTTATAGGGGGAGGCGGAAGAGGTTCGGTAAGGGGTTTAGCGTGGGCGAGCTTAAGGCTGCTGGCTTAAGCGTTAGGGAAGCCCTAGCCCTAAAGATTCCGGTTGACGTGAGGCGGCGAACTAGTCACGAGGAGAACATTAGGGTTTTAAGGGAGTATATTGCGATAGTCTCTAGGAAAGAAGGCTTAAAAGAGCCCGCGCCATCTATTGGTAGTGGCGGCAGTGATTAGTGATGGGTGGGGGCAAGATATCTTATATTGACTTGAGGTTCTTCGCCCATGCAACCGAGGATCAGAATAAAGTTCTCTCAGCCGCAAAGAATATTTTCCCACCAAAGTATGTTGAGAGAATATCCTTCAATAGGAGTACCCTAAAGGGTGAGTATGGTAATCCAATAGTGGTCTTTAGGGCTCAAATAAGGGATTCAGAGGTGGCTGAGGCTCTGCTCCATAATATTTCATCAAACCTTCCAGTAATCGATAAGGAGGATCTTCTCCAGCACCTAAACTTACATTTAAGCGATGGAAGCCTCTATATTAGGCTCGATAAGCAGGAGGCTTTTTTGGGGAGATTTAAGTTCTGCAGGGCTGATCCAATACACATCCATGTAAGATTCAAGACTTCTAGGATCGAAGAGATTAGGGAGATATGTAGGATAATGGGGCTAATACCATGAGAAGAACCTATATAGATCTACACCTCTGTCCATCAATCGATCAGACCGAGAGGGTTAAGGCTTTACTGGAGAAGTCCGCTGAGATGGGGTATAGTGCTGTAGGCATAGCCTTTCCAGCAGAGGTGGAGGAGAAGCATATAGATGAGACAAAAAAGATATGCTGTGGATTAGGCCTAGACCTAGTGACAAGGGCAGATTTAGCGCCGAAGAGCGCTAGGGATCTCTTAGCAACATTAAAAAAGGTTCGGAGGAAATTTGAGGTTATCGCAGTCTATTGTAACAGTAGGGAGGTTGCCATACAGGCAGCTAAAGATCGGAGAGTTGATCTTCTCCTCTTCCTAAACGATCCTAGAAGGCACTTTTTTAGCGCTTCGGAGGCGAAGTTAGCCTCAGAGAAGAGTGCATGTTTAGAAATAAACCTCTCCCAGCTGATCCTTTCAGAGGGGCTCTCTAGGATTCGTTTAATGGGCATGCTTAGAAGAGACGTTATGGTGGCTAGGAAGTTTGGGGTTCCAATAGTCTTGTCGAGTGGGGCTAGTGAACCCTACATGCTTAGGAGACCCCTAGACTATGCCTCGCTAGCCTACCTTATAGGCTTAGATCTAGAGGCTGCCAATAAAGCCTTATCTGAAGCTCCGAGGAGTATTGTTGAACGGAATAGGAGGAAGCTCAGCCCAGACTATATTTGCCCGGGAGTTTATGTGATTAAGAGGGGAGGGGATTGCTAGGTAGGGCTAGGAGACGATATATCCTAGCTAAGATCGATTCTGAGATGATGCCTAGCGAGAGAGACTTTCAAAAACTTTTATGGTCGAGTATAATCCGCCTCTTCGGCGAGTATGGGGCTAGCCATGCCGATATATCCCTAATCGAGTATAATCGTGAGGCTAGATATGCCATAATACGCTGCCAGCATAATGCATTACCTATGGTTCGGGCCGCTCTAGCCGCAATATTAAAGGCAGATGGAGACAGAATATCTGTGCATGTCCTACTTGTTTCCGGGACTCTAAAGGCCCTAAGAAGAAAGATGCAGAATATCTTTATATGTGGAGAGTAGAAGATAGCGGTATATGCATGGGCCTCTGAAACCAAACTAAATTGGTTGGTGGTTGATCTTGCCGAAGCTTGATAGGGAGAACTCAAAGGTCTTCTTCATACTTTATAGGTTGGCTGAGATGGGCGCATATAATAGGACGATAAGGGTATCAACAACAGATCTAGCGAAGGATATCGGATTATCCCAACAGAGCACCTCAAGAATCCTTATGAAGATGGAGCGCATGGGCCTAATAGAGCGGACATCGACTAGGGAGGGGAGCTTTATTAAGATCTCTAGAGGAGGCGAGGATCTCCTCCGCAAAGTCCACCTCGGTCTAACTGCCATATTTGAGGGTAAGCCCCGCTCCATAATAGTTGAGGGCAGGGTATTCAGCGGGCTTGGTGAAGGCGCATACTACGTTTCTAGGGAGCCTTATAGGAGGCAGTTTATTGAGAAGCTAGGCTTCGACCCCTACCCCGGAACATTAAACCTGAAGATAACCAGCGAGCAGAATGCTAGGTTGAGGATGGATCTAGATGCCTATCCCGGAATAGAAATTCAAGGCTTTAGGAACAGGGATAGAACTTACGGCCCAGTTAAATGCTTCCACGCAATAATAAATGATAGGGAGAAGGGGGCCGTTGTATTCGCCCTTAGAAGCCACTATGGTAAGGACGTTATAGAGATCATAGCGCCAAAATATCTGCGCGGTCAACTAGGGCTTAAGGATGGAGATAAAGTTAAAGTCGAAATATTTCTATAAAATTCTTAGTTTAGCATTTTGGTGCCATCTTATTGCTAGTTTTTCTTCTCGGTTTTTGAGAGTAATATTTTCCAACACCCTCTATTATGACTATCATGCAAGATAGTGCAAGTATCCAAGGCCAAAAATCAAAATAAAAGAGTATGGCGAGACTTATTAAGAAGACTCCACCAGCCACGAAATGCCAAATAGTCTTCTTTAAGCTCATGCCCTTAGATTTTTCTTTTTTAAAAATTATTTCTTCACATTGCCTAATAAAAATTTTGGCTATTTCTTGGAGAGCTGCACAAGCCTTCTACCCTTAGTAAACGAGGAGACATAAATTAGGCCGGATATCTCCATCCTCATTAGGATCTTATTTAGCTCATTAAAGCTTAGATCCTTAAATTGGGAGATCGCTCTCAGAGACTCAAGTAAATCGACATCTGTAAGTGAACCCTTCTTTTCTAGAATCTCAACTATAGCCATTTGAAGTGGCTGAGACTTCCATGTCTTTACAGCCACGGCCATTCACCATGCTCATGTAATCAGTGGCGGTGCAACCCTCTGTATCCTCTTAAACTGCTGGCCCCAGCTCTTATACCAGTTCTCCATGTCAGGCGTTATGCTCGGCCCAACCTTCTTCATAGCCTCGTGGAAGTCTGCCATAGTTACCTCCTTGGCATTCATGTCCCGGCGTAGGGCTATTAGCGCAGCCTCACGGCATAGGGCCTCAAGATCAGCCCCCGAATAGCCCTTAGTCATACTTGCCAGCGTCTTAAGATCCACATCCTTAGCTAGGGGCATATTCTTAGTGTGTATTTTTAGGATCGCAAGTCTACCATCCTCATTAGGCTCCGGAACATATATTATGCGGTCGAATCTTCCGGGCCTTAATATGGCCGGATCTATTAGATCGGGCCTATTCGTGGCGGCTAAGACAACAACGTCCTCTAGGCTCGTTATACCATCTAGCTCAGTTAGGAGCTGGCTTATAACCCGCTCGGTCACACCGCTATCCCCATATCCAAGACCTCTTCTTGGAACTAGTGCATCAATCTCGTCGAAGAATATTATTGCTGGAGATGACATCCTAGCCTTCCTAAAGACCTCTCGAACAGCCTTCTCCGACTCTCCAACCCACTTAGATAGAACCTCAGGGCCCTTTATCGATATAAAGTTTGCCTCACTCTCGGTTGCAACAGCCTTAGCCAGCAGAGTCTTACCACAGCCAGGAGGACCATAAAGTAGGATGCCCTTTGGCGGCTTAATTCCCATCCTCTTAAATATCTCTGGGTTCTTAATCGGCCACTCAACAGCCTCCCTAAGCTCCTGCTTAACCTCCTCCAAGTCGCCTATATCATCCCAGCGGACCGTTGGAACCTCTATGGCAACCTCCCTAAGCGCGGTTGGCGTAATCTCCTTGAAAGCATTCAGGAAATCTTCCATCCTAACCTCCATCTTCTCAAGAATCTCAGGTGGAATCCTCTCCTGCTCCAAGTCTATCTCCGGCAGATACCTGCGGAGGGCCTTCATGGCTGTTTCGCGGCATAGAGCCGCTAGGTCGGCTCCCGTGAAGCCATGGGTCATCTCAGCCAGCCTCTTTAGGTCAACATCCTCGGCAAGCGGCATCCCACGCGTATGTATTAAGAGTATTTCGTATCTTCCCTGCTTGTCCGGTATGCCTATCTCAATCTCCCGATCAAACCTCCCAGGTCTTCTAAGCGCTGGATCTAGGGCATTCGGCCTATTAGTTGCACCGATAACTATTACGTTGCCTCTCTCTGTTAGGCCGTCCATGAGGGCGAGTAACTGTGCGACAACCCTCCGCTCAACTTCGCCAGTAACCTCCTCCCTCTTAGGGGCTATCGCATCCAGCTCATCTATAAATATGATGCTTGGAGCATTCTGCTGCGCCTGCTGGAATATCTCGCGGAGCCTAGCCTCAGACTCACCGTAAAACTTGTTCATTATCTCAGGACCATTTATTGATATAAAGTATGCATCCGATTCGTTTGCAACAGCCTTAGCCAGCAGAGTCTTACCACAGCCAGGAGGACCATAAAGCAATACGCCTTTAGGCGGCTCTATACCCAACCTCTGGAATATCTCCGGGTGCCGGAGCGGTAGCTCAACCATCTCCCTTAACCGCTGTATTTCCTCCTTTAAACCACCTATATCCTCATAGGTTATTCTTGGCAGGCCCTTAACCTCTGGAGCTGGCTCAGACAATATTTGGAGGTTTGTGTCATATGTTAGTCGGACAATGCCATGGGGCCTAGTCTTCGTGACGACAAACTGGACTGGGTGCCCAAGCATCATCACAAGCGTCGTGTCACCCTCAACTAGGGCCCTCTCAAGAAGCCTGTTCTTCACGAAGTTCGTGAAGTCCTCATCGACATTTAGGCGCATATCTACTGGCGCAAGCACAACGCTTGTTGCATCAACAACTTCGGCTTTCCTAACCACAACATACTCGTTTATTGAGACGCCGGCGTTCTTACGCGTTATCCCATCTATCCTTATAATGCCCTTACCCTGATCTTCGGCGTATGCTGGCCAAGCTATGGCTGCAGTCCTTCTCTTGCCTACTATTTCAATTACGTCTCCGGCTGAAACCCCTATCTTCTCCATGGTTTTTTGGTCGATTCTAGCGATACCCCTATAGACGTCTCTCTGCTTTGCATCACCCACTCTGAGCTGAACCTCATTCACCATTAGGTGCCCTTTCCCCCAGTAACCTTCACTTAATATGAGAAAGAAGAGTTCTCAGATATAAATGTGGTGTAAGGGTATAGTTAGACTCTTCGCACCATAATCGTTTGTATGTCGCTCACATCCCCTATATTCCTTATGATCCTCTCAATCTCATCTAGTCCGCCAGCCTGGTTCTCGGGTAGGACTATGTGAACTATGAGCGCCACTAGGCCGAATGCTATAGGCTCCTCCTCAAACTCATAGATTGAAGCATATCCTGGCAGAGAACCCCTAATTTTCTCCTTCAGCGTCTCTAAGTTAACGTCCACATCGGCTGGGAATATTTTTAGGGAGACCACAACCCTAGCCAACAATTTCCCTCCAGAGATAATGGAGAGTAGATGGGTACACTAGTATTTTAGAATTATGCTTTTAAGCGCATAATCTCCTAATATTTCTCTGCGATTCCTAAGAACTGCGAGAGAATATGGGATGAGCATCGAAGATGTGGATGTGGCGATTATTGGAGCGGGGCCTTCAGGACTAATAGCGGCACGCGAGGCATCGGTGAGAGGAGTAAAAGTAGTTGTATTAGAGGAGCATGGAGAGATAGGCCTACCATGCCATTGTGCTGGTCTCTTAAGTATACGGGGGTTAGATCAGATTGGTGCACCCTCAAGCGGAGCCAGTTATATACAGAATAGGTTTAGGGGCGCGCACTTCTTCTCACCCTCAAACCTCTCATTCACAGTTGAGCGGAGGAATTATGTGGCGTGCGTAGTAGATCGCCACCTACTCGACAATTTCTTAGCCAGCCAAGCCCTAGAGTCCGGTTCAGAAATAAGATTGAACTCAAGGGTTCAAAGTGTAAGATGCGATGGAAAAGGATGGATCTTAAACATTGGTGGATATGATAGATTAAGGGCCAAGATCATAATAGACGCTGAAGGTGCATCACCAAGAATTCTAGGGATGACAGGACTGAGGCCCCTAAAAACAACGAGGCTCTTGAGGGGTTTAAGCGCCGACATAAAGGGTGTTAGCCTAGATCCAGACTATGTTGAAGTCCATTTTAGCACAAGGATCGCTCCAGGCTTATTCGCCTGGGTAATACCGTTAGAAGATGGTGAGGCCGCTAGGGTTGGGCTGGCATGTAGAGGCTCCAATCCCTATAGGCGGCTAATTAAGTTTGTAAAGAAACGTTTTGAGAGGGATATTGGTGGGGGTGGTTTAAGACCTCTAACATATCGATCCGGCCTAGTTATTACATGCGGTCCTATTAAGAAAACCTACGGCGACGGGCTGCTGGTTGTTGGAGACTCAGCCGGGCAGGTCAAGCCTATAACTGGTGGGGGAGTCGTCTTCGGCGGCATATGCGCCTCAATAGCTGGTAAAGTGGCATCTGAAGCTGCCAAGAACAATAGGACTGGAGGGTCTTTCCTCAAGACCTACGAAGATATGTGGAGGGCTAGGCTTGGCAAGGAGATTAGGATAGCTCTGCTAGCAAGGAAGATTATAAATAGACTCTCAGACAGAGACCTCGACAAAGTGTTCTCAACAATTATTAGAAGCGAGATCTACAAGGATCTATCGGCAGATGGAGACATGGATCATCAAGGAACAACAATCCTAAAAATTGTTAGGAGGAGGGGAATATTTAGGTTCCTGCCCTTCATCCTTAAGGCCCTACTATCCGCAGGAATCGGCGGCTAGGATAGAATATATAAGGAAGCGAATAGAATATTATGCAGTTCACACCGGGGTGCGCGCAGCTTTGAGCGGGAAACTAGTAATGCCAACATGCGCATCATGCAACAGAATCATTCCACCAGGAACTAGCGCAACATCATTCCCCTGCCCAAACTGTGGGGAGATAATAATCTGGCGCTGCTCAAAATGTCGGCAATTCAGACGCCAATATAAATGCCCAAAATGCGGCTTCCAGGGACCCTAAAATCTCTTCGACCTAGAATTTATTTTTGAGAGTTAGGCCTTATAACGTGCCTAAACCTATTCATTTAGGGATTGGAGGTTGAAGTTGGATGGGGGAGGGTTTGATTTCTAGAGAGGGTACCGTTTTGGTTATTATCGACGTTCAAGAGAATCTTTTTCCCCTAATTTCAGATAGGGATAGGATTCTCGAGAACATGCGGAGACTAATACAGTTTGCTAAAATAATCGGTATGCCAATAGTTTTAACTGAGCAGTATCCTAAAGGTTTAGGCCCAACAATATCGGAGATTAGGGATCTAATTCCAAATATTCAGCCAGTTGAGAAGGTTGAGTTCAGCTGCTTCGGCTCAGAAGAATTTAGGAAGACCATTAAGAGACTTAATGCTAAATCGCTCATAATTATTGGGATAGAAACCCATATATGCGTCATGCAAACGGCTATCGAGGGCGCTGGGGAAGGTTTCAGGGTCTGCGTGGTTAGTGATGCGACATCCTCAAGGAGACCGGAGGACAAGCTAGTTGCTCTTGAAAGGTTGAGAGATAATGGTGTTGTAGTGGCTTCAACGGAGATGCTAATCTATGAACTCTTAAAAAGGGCCGGGACTCAGGAGTTCAGGGAGGCGCTGAAATTAATAAAGTCTTAATCTCAATTTGGGATTGACAAAAACAAATAATTATAAGCATGCTTCATTTTTTCTTTTGATGACATTTGGAGATTCGAGCGTGAATGGTTAGAGGCTTGTTAAGGGCTTTGGTATATGGCGTGTCTGCACTCCTGATATTTTTAGGCGCGGTTTTCATGATGTCATTTAATCTTGGATTAGCCTATCTTCTAGTTGGGGTTATACTTACGTCCGTGGCCATAATATTGCTCGCGCTAACTAGGGAGAGGAAACCCATAGAAATCAGGCAGACGATATCGGTCAGTGGGCCGATAAGGGTTAAGGAGGTGCGCTGCCCAGTCTGCGGTGCAAATATAGATGTTACTAAAGTTAGGGTTGCCGCTGGAAGACCGATAGTTACGTGCGGTTATTGTGGAAACAATTTTGAGCTGACAGAGGAGCCACTATGGTAATAGCCAGTAGGCGAATTATCCTTTCACTTACAATACTCGTTTTAGTTTTAGCTATAGGCGTTTATCCGGCCTATGCCCAAGTCAAATATAGGGTTGATAGGGAGTGGGTTCAGATATGGATAAACAAGGAGGGCTCAATAGACATCTTCTACAACATAACCATAACATATATTTCGGGGGCTCCTAAGGGCATAATCACCCTAGGGATGCCAAAAGGGGGCTTCCAAATACATTATGTCCACGATATTGATGGCAGAAATCTCACCTACACAATAATCTCTTCTGGAGACTTTTACGGCTTAGATATAGAGCTTAGGGGCCCAATTCTATTGAACAAACCCTATATAGTGATTGTTTACGCGTCAGTCCCAGAGATGGTGTATGAGGATGAGATGAATCCGGGTAATGTTGGGCTGAAATTTTATCCATCAACATTCGATAATGCCGAGGGAAAAATAGGCAACATTAGAGTTGCAATAGTCCTACCAGAGGGGGTTAAAGAGGATGAGGTGAAATATGCTGAAAGAAGGTTTAGTAATGTTTACAGGAATGAAGAGAATCTACTCGTAGTCTACTGGGAGGAGGATGATTGGCCGCCGGCCAAAGAGTTTTGGGTTGGAGTTTCCTTTCCCAAAAAGTATGTTAGCATAGGCCCAGACATCTGGTTCTATATTCTGGTTGGCGGGTCGATCGCAGCCTTCATAGCCATGATAGGTGTAGTCATAGTTTTAGCCTTCAGGGAATCAAGGAAGGCTAAGTATGAGAAGCCCAGAATAGCTATTGAGGCACTAGGTCCAGCTCGGGGTCTTACGGCCGTTGAGGCAGCAGTCCTCTTAGACCTAAAGCCCATCAAGGTCTTAACAATGATTCTATTCAGCCTACTCCTTAAGCGTGCAGTTGAAATAATTTCCACCGAGCCTGTGATTAGGCTTAGGAGACTGCACTATGATAGCGCCGTTGAACCCAACCTAAGATACTATGAAATTGACTTTCTATGGGCGATAAGGTCTGATGGAAGCCTAGATGAGAGGGCGCTTGCAAAATTATACCTTGACCTAAGAGACACCGTAAACCTCAAGATTAAGGGTTTCTCAAGGATCGATACAATAAATTATTATAGGGATATTGTGGATAGGGCTTGGCAGCAGGTTACGCAGGCCGGCACACCGGAGCTTAAATGCGATGCCCTTGAAGAGAACATAGAGTGGCTTTTGGCTGACGAGAGGCTTGAGGAGAGGCTGCGAATAGCATTCCCACCCGACATAATAATTTATCCCAGACCCGACTGGTGGTGGTATTGGGGTTGGCCGCGCGGTCAGCCTCCAATCCAGACTGGTGAGGTTAAGCCGATTCCCATACCCGGCCAGGAGTTCGCAAATAATATAGTCTTGGCGATCCAGAAGGCTGCAAACAATATAGTTTTAAATGTTCAGGAGTTCGCAAACCGTCTGGTTCCAGCGCAGAGGGCGCAAATTGCTCAGAGGCCACTGAGATACCCTAGCTGTGTATGTGCCTGTGCCAGTTGCGCCTGCGCATGTGCATGTGTGAGTTGTGCATGTGCTTGCGCCCATGGAGGTGCCCGCTAATAATGGTTAAGATAGGTCTTAGGAGGCTTTTTTCTGGGAGGATTAGGCTTCCACTGTATCATTTGAGGGTTTATGATAGCGTCCATAAGGGTTTAAGGCTTCATTTAAGGCTTGAGAGGGATGGGAGCGGTGTATTAATTGTTAATGCCTCAAGGGTTTTATTCCTCAATAAGACTGCAGCTGAGTATGTTGCCTCATTCATTAGGGGAGACAGCGAAGATGAAACTGTGAGAAAAATGGTTAAGCGCTACGATATTGATGCTGAAACCGCACGCAAAGACTACCGTGAAATCCTCTACATAATAAACACCTTTGTGAATACACCTGATGTCTGCCCAATCTCATATCTGGGCGTTGAGAAGATGGAGCCATTCCAGAAGGAGCTGAGCGCACCATATCGCATGGACCTGGCGATAACATATAGATGCAACAATAGATGCGTCCACTGCTATGCTGGTGGACCTAGGGAGACGAAGGAGCTTACGAAAAAAGAGTGGTTTAAGGTTATGGATAAAATCTTTAGTCTTGGAATTCCACATGTTGTCTTCACTGGTGGTGAACCAACATTAAGGGACGACCTGCCAGAATTGATAGCGTATGCCGAGAAAGTTGGGCTTATATGCGGGCTGGTTACTAATGGGCGTAGGCTTAAAGATAAAGCATACTTCCAATCCTTAGTTGACGCTGGCCTAGACCATATTCAAATAACACTTGAATCCCATAATCCAGAAATCCATGATAGAATAACTGGTGTTGCTGGGAGCTGGCATGAGACCCTCGAAGGCTTAAAGAACGCCATTGAGTCACCAATATACACCATAACTAATACGACGCTTAACAAATACAATGTTAACGACATACTTGAGACTATAAAGTTTATACATGACTTGGGAATAAGGCAGTTCGC
>JAGTQA010000006.1 GCA_018396975.1 Candidatus Bathyarchaeota archaeon
ATACCTAAATAGTAAGCTTTCTAGGATAGACGGTGTTAAGCCGCTCAAAAGCGATGATCGTGTGACGAGACACGCTTACCACCTCTATATATTCAGAGTTGATCCAGAAGCCTTTGGCGGCGCATCAAAAGCATCTATTGCCAAGGCCCTGCAGGCTGAGGGCATACCTGTAAGCGTCGGCTACTCAAGGCCCCTCTACAAAGAGCCATACCTAGAATATTTTCTGAAGTGCCCGCTCTCATGCCCCTACTATGCTAGGCGAGTTGATTACTTAAGCATTAGGATGCCATTTACGGAGAGGGCATGTTATATTGAGGGTCTATGGCTCCCACAATATATTCTCTTGGGCTCTAGGGAGGATATGGATGACATAGTCTCTGCAATAGAGAAGGTAAGGGAAAATGCTGAAGAGCTTAAGGAGACAGCCTAATTCAAGATGGGAAAAATTGGCGCCCTACCAGCGCGTGGAGGTGTTGAACTTGGAGGAGGAGATGACTCCTAGAGAAAGGTGGCTTGCAGTATTAAGAAGGAGGAAGCACGATAGAGTTCCAATGGATTATTGGGGCACACCGGAGGTGACGGAGGCGCTTATGAACCATCTAAAATGTAGGAGTTTAAGGGAAATGTATGAGCGGCTGCATATAGACGCCGTCATATCAGTCTCACCGAAATACATTGGCCCATCGATACCAGATGATTCGGACATTTATGGATGCCGTTATAGGAATGTCAAGTATAGGGGTGGCACTTATAGGGAATGCATTTATCATCCATTAGCCAAATATAAAACTTTAGAAGAGATAAAGAGGAATTATGAGTGGCCAACCGTTGACTTATTTGATTATTCAGTAATCCCGGATCAGATATCTGGATATGAGGATTATCCGATTATGGGCGGGGGATCAGAGCCATTCCTAATATATAAGAATTTGCGCGGGCAGATGCAGTCATATATTGACCTACTCATCAACCCGGATATCGTCCATTACTGCTTAGATAAGCTCTTTGAATTCTGTTATGAAAATACAAAGCTCATTTATGAGCATGCATCTGGCAAGATAATGCTCTCATATGTGGCTGAAGATTTTGGCTCACAGACCAGCCTCCTATACTCACCTAAGCACATTAGGGAACTCTTCTTACCTAGGATGAAGCGTATGATCGACCTAGCCCATCACTATAGTGTCTATGTATTCTTTCATAGCGATGGTGCGATTAGGGAGATTATTCCAGACATGATTAGGGCTGGAATAGACATATTGAATCCCATACAATGGAGATGTAGAGGTATGGATAGGGAGGAGCTTAAGCGTGAGTTCGGCGACAAAGTGGTCTTTCACGGTGGTATGGATAATCAGCAGACTCTGCCATTCGGCTCGGAGGAGGATGTTAGAAGGGAGGTTAGAGATAACATACGCATATTGGGGGCTGACGGCGGATATATACTTGCTCCATGCCACAATATACAGCCCATCACGCCCATAAAAAATATACTGGCCATGTATAATGAAGGTTATAGATACGGTAGATATATTTGATGAATGCTATTGATGTAAAATCCCTATTTTGAAAGTAGGTGATCTGCTTTGCCTAAGATATTGAGGATGCTGATTTTAGCATCTTTAGCCACTTTACTGGTTGTCGGCCTAATTATTTATGGGCAGTCTAGATCCGTTCAGAAGCCCATTATAAAGTTGGCTGCGACAACAAGCGCATATGATACTGGACTACTGGACAGCATAATCCCAAAGTTCGAGAGTAAATACGGCGTTGAGGTTAGGGTGATAGCCATAGGCTCAGGACAGGCCGTGGAGATAGCTAAGAGGGGAGATGCTGATATAGTTCTAATGCACTCAAGGGAACTAGAATTAGATATGGTTAGAAGCGGCTATGGAGCCCACAGGATTGGCCTAATGTATAACGACTTCCTACTCGTTGGACCGCTTAGTGATCCAGCGGGTGTAGGAGGCCTAAAAGATGTGATGGAAGCATTCCGAAGAATCTTTGAGCAGCATGCTCAGTTCATTTCTAGGGCTGATGGATCTGGCACACATACCCTAGAGCTCAGCATATGGCGTAGTATAGGCGTCATGCCGGAGTCGGGTGCTGGCTCATGGTATATTGAGGCCAATCGTGGAATGGGCTCGACACTGCGCATGGCAGATGAGATAGGCGCCTACACTATCGTCGATAGGGGCACGTGGCTATCATTTAAAAGCCAGCTCAAGAATTTAGTGGCCCTAGTTGAGGGTGATCCGAGGTTAATGAATCCATACAGCCTAATACTCACCAGCCACCCGCATGCAAATTTTAAGGGGGCCATTACACTCGTGAAATTCCTAATCTCTGATGAGGGGCAGGGGATTATAGAGGCCTTTAGGGTAGATGGGGAGCCGCTATTTAAGCCCCTAGCCAGAAACGTTACTTTGGCGCGGGAACTTGGCTTCCCAGATCAGGCTGAGGAGATAGAGTGGTATATGGGTCAGGAAGCATATGAGGAGATTGGCGCCCAAGAGGTTCAGAAAACGTTTATTTGGGAGGTTTTATATATAACGGCGCTATCGCTCAGAGTCTCCTTAACATCAGTTTTGCTAGGCGCATTAGTCGGCGTGCCCCTCGGGGTCTATTTGGGGCTTAAGCGCTTCAGAGCCAAACAGACCATATTGCGGCTAACGGAGATCACGCTGAAAACATTCGTGAACACGCTTATGGGTCTGCCACCAGTAGTCGCGGGCCTAATCGTCTACCTTCTCTTCAATAGATCTGGACCCCTAGGCTTCTTGGGCATACTCTACACGCCCGAGGCCATGATTATAACGCAGCTAATTCTCGTAATCCCGGTAATAGTCGGCGTAACACTATCGGCTATAGGCGGCGTTGAGAGGGAAGTTAGGGAGAGGGCCCTATCGCTCGGCGCAACCGATAGGCAGGCGGCGCTGACGGTTATTAGGGAGGCTAGATCCGGTATCATAACGGCTATAATAGTGGCTTTTGGAGCAGCAATATCTGAGGTTGGCGGAATAATGATTGCCGGTGGAAACATAAGGTGGTTTACTAGAACCCTAACAACAGCCATAGTCACGGAGATTGAGCTTGGAAACTTCAATATGGCGGTAACATTAGGCGTGATACTGCTCAGCATAGCATTCATCATAAATCTTGCATTAACAATGATGCAGATTAGGGGAGTGCGGGGACTAGAGCAATGAGAAGCCCCCATATTGAGGTGCGAAACCTCTGCAAGGAGTATTCTGGGAGAAAGGCCCTAGACAACATAAATTTTAGCGTCGATTATGGTGAATTTTTCGCACTAGTTGGACCTAACGGTGCTGGAAAGACCACCCTCCTCAGAATTCTTGATCTCCTTGAGGAGCCGACTAGCGGTGAGGTTTGGCTTGAGGGTGCAAAAGTGGATTACTCTAGTGGGAATATACATCTTCTCCGTAGAAAAATAGGTTTCGTCCCGCAGAAGCCCATACTCTTCAACACCACGGTATTCAATAATGTAGCCTATGGCCTTAGGATTAGGGGGTTAAGCTCGGCCGATATTAGGAGGATGGTTAAGGAGATCCTAGAAATGGTCGGGATGTCCAGCCTAGAAAATAGGAATGCCCTAACATTATCCGGAGGTGAAGCCCAGAGGGTCTCATTAGCTCAGGCGCTCGTCACTGAGCCGACCCTCCTACTCCTAGACGAGCCGACGGCAAACCTAGACCCTAAGAGTGCATCAATAATTGAGGAGGCCCTATCCCACATTAATAGGGAGCGGGGAACAACCATTATAATGGCCACGCACGAGCCCCTACAGGTTGAGCGCCTAGCCAATCGAGTAGCCATATTAAGCGAGGGGAGAATTGTGGGAATCGGAGGCTTCAGCGAGGTTTTAGGCAGAGGAGCAGACGACATATCAATTTACATGGGGGCCGAGAACGTCTTTATCGGCTCATCCACAGTTACCGAGGACGGTATCTCCATAATAGACATCGGCAATGGGCTAAGGATTGAAGCGGCCTTTAAAAGATCCGGCAATGTCAGAATATATGTTCCACCGGAGAGCATAATTGTTTTGGCTGAGCGGCCCCTAACAAGTGCCAGAAACATCTTTAGGGGGAGAATAACTCAAATGCTGGATTACGGGCACATTATCAGGCTCAGAGTAAAAGTTATTAACGGAAAAGACTTCATAACGCAGATAACTAGAAAATCCCTAGAAGAGATGAGGTTAAATATAGGCTCAGAGGTCTTCATAGCATTTAAGGCCTCATCCGTAAAACTAATTTAAGCAACAGACGCCACCTAAGAAAAAATATAAGGGGAAAGCCGCAAATTTTTAGGTTGGAGGGCCGGTAGTCTAGCTGGCTAGGACGTCGCCCTCACAAATAACAATAGAAGAGAATGTTATGGAGAACGGCGAAGATCGCCGGTTCGAATCCGGCCCGGCCCACCACCCTTCAGATATTAGCGAAATCCTAGGTTGGTCATAGTTCCTTAAGCACTATTTTCGCGAGCCTAATCTTATCTTCTAATGTCCTCATGATTGT
>JAGTQA010000056.1 GCA_018396975.1 Candidatus Bathyarchaeota archaeon
AATATTTTTTCTTGGAGGTTGTTTGTGTTTGGGTTTAAAGAGGATTGGTTTTATTGGTTTGGGCGTTATGGGTAAGCCTATGGCCATAAACCTATTAAGGGCTGGTTATCCTCTGACTGTCTGGAATAGGACTAGGTCTAAGATGGATGAGCTTATTGCCATGGGGGCTAATGGCGCTAACTCACCTAGGGAAGTTGCTGAAAGGTCTGATGTTGTCATCACAATGGTTTCTGACTCGCCGGATGTTGAAGAGGTTATACTCGGCCCAAATGGAGTCATCCATGGCGCTAGGCCCGGCCTAATAGTTATAGATATGAGTACGATATCGCCGAAGGTGACGCGTAAAATATCTGAGGAGCTCGCGAAGAAGGGGGTTAGGATGCTTGATGCGCCGGTGAGTGGTGGGGAGAAGGGTGCTAAAGAGGCAACACTTTCAATAATGGTTGGAGGCCCTAGAGATGTCTTTGAGGAGTGCCTGCCAATATTTGAGGTACTTGGCAAAAAGATTACATATATGGGTCCAAGCGGGATGGGGCAGACAGCAAAACTCTGCAATCAAGTAATATGTGCATTAAACATTCAGGCAGTTTGCGAGGGGCTAATGCTTGGAGCCAAGGCTGGATTAGACGTTAGAAAGCTTCTTGAGGCTGTGTCGGCTGGTGCAGCAAGCTCCTGGATGCTCGTAAATCTCGGGCCTAAGATGATAGAGCGTGATTTCAAGCCAGGATTTAAGATAAGGCACCAGCAGAAGGATTTGCGCCTGGCCTTAGAGCTTGCAGCCGAGCTGGGTCTTCCGCTACCAGGCACAGCCCTAGTCCACCAGATTCTTAGGATTGCTGAGGCTGAGGGGCTGGGTGAGGAAGGGACTCAGGCGGCCATTATTGCTATGGAGAGGATTGCTGGGAGAAGGTTAATTGAGTAAGCTAAAGTGTTCATAAGAAGTGAGGGCGAACCGCTTAAATAAAAATGGTTTGTTCAGACTCTTAGGATGACCTCACCGACATATTTTTTCATTATTTCTGAGAATCGCCTTATTTTTTCAGGCGGATAGGGCTGTATGCGTCGGAATCTTTCATCTAGGGCATCTTCCGGAATGAACTGTTGGAGGGCAAAGCGTTTAGCACCTCTAATGAGCTCGCCAATCTTTAAAATATCCTCCTCCTCAACTATGCCCGGCACAACAGTGTTCCTGAATTCGTAATCAACACCGCTATTCTTGAGTAGTCTTATGGTTTCTAGGAGACTACTTACTTCCTTAGCTCCCAGTAAGTAATATTTTTCCAGCGATGTTTTTATGTCAACTGCTACATATTCCACGTAATCTAAGCATTGCTCCAGAGGTTTTGGGAAGAAGCCGTTTGTGTCGAGCTTAACTGAGAAACCCCTCTCCTTAAGTCTTTTAATAAAGGCTGGGGCGTCGTCATAAATCAGCGGTTCACCGCCAGTTATAACTACAGCATCAACATATTTTCTTCTAGACTCGAGGATTGCTAGGGCTTCCTCCTCGGATAGGAATGGCCCCTGAGGATTCACAACGATCCTCCAATTTTGGCAGTATGGGCATCTTAGGTTGCAGCCTGGTGTAAAGAGTATGCTAGAGATTTTTCCGGGAAAATCTATTAAGCTCGTCTTTTGAAATCCACTGAATCTCATGGTTCTAGCCCTATGCTGATATTTCCGGGGTAATCATCATTAGGGCTTTATCAAACTTCTCTCTAATCCTAAATTCGGACTGCTTCCCATCGTTCCACTGATCTACTGGGCGGAGGTAGCCTACAACCCTCGAGTAAACCTCGCATTTTGCGTTACATTTTGGACATATCCTATGCTCCCCGCTTATATATCCGTGGGTTGGGCATATACTGAATGTCGGTGTTAGAGTGAAGTATGGTATATGATAATCATATGAGACTTTTTTAACTAGGGCTGCAGCCGCAGTCCATGAGTATACCCTCTCACCTAGGAATATGTGGAATACTGTTCCGCCCGTATAGAGTGGCTGGAGCTTATCCTGATGATCTAGAGCCTCGAATAGATCGCCAGTATAATCAACTGGTAGATGAGTTGAATTTGTATAAAACGGCTCAGCCCCCATCGACAGATACTTTTCATTTGCAACTATTATGTCCGGATACTTCTTTTTATCTATTCTGGCTAGCCTATAGGAGGCGCCCTCAGCAGGTGTTGCCTCCAAATTGTAGAGGTTGCCCGTCTCCTCCTGATACTCCATAAGCCTCTCACGCATGAATAGTAGTGTCTTAATCGCGAACTTTGTTCCTTCCTCAGTTGCGATGCCATAGCCGAACATGTTGAGGAGAGCCTCGTTCATGCCTATTATTCCGATTGTTGAGAAGTGGTTCTTCCAGTATTTGCCGTAGGCCTCCTTAACGAAGCGCAGATAATGTCTCGAGTATGGATATAGGCCCTTCTCAGTAAACCTTTCAAGAATCTTACGCTTTATTTCCAAACTGTCTTTGGCTAGATCCATTAGCTCGCCAAGCCTCTCAAAGAATTTATCCTCATCCCTAGCCAAATAACCAATCCTCGGAAGATTTATCGTGACGACACCAATTGAGCCAGTTAGAGGGTTCGCGCCAAAGAATCCTCCGCCGCGCTTGCGTAGCTCCCTATTATCTATTCTTAGGCGACAGCACATTGAGCGGACATCCTCAGGCTTCATATCACTATTCACAAAGTTCGAGAAGTATGGGACGCCGTATTTGGCTGTTAACTCAAATATCTTTTCTGAGATTGGGGAGTCCCACTCAAAATCCTTTGTTATATTATATGTTGGTATCGGGAACGTGAACACCCTACCCTTAGCATCACCCTCCATCATGACCTCTGCAAACGCCATATTTAACATGTCCACTTCATCCTGCATCTCACCGTATGCATCATCAACGATTTTGCCACCATAAACCACAGGCTCGTCCATCATGAAGCCCGGAACCTTAAGATCGAGCGTTATGTTGGTGAAGGGTGTTTGAAATCCAACCCTAGTTGGAACATTAATGTTAAATATGAACTCCTGAAGGGCCTGCTTAACCTCCTTATAGTCTAAGCCATCGTATCGGATGAATGGGGCTAGAAGTGTGTCAAAGTTGCTAAATGCTTGCGCTCCAGCAGCCTCACCCTGCAGCGTATAGAAGAAGTTCACAACCTGTCCAAGGGCCGTTCTGAAGTGCCTAGGCGGCTTACTCTCAATCTTCCCATATACGCCACCGAAGCCCGAGAGTAGAAGCTCCCTTAAATCCCATCCAACACAGTATGGTCCTAGAACTCCTAGATCATGTATGTGGATGTCTCCTGAGTGGTGGGCTTCGCTAATGTTAGGTGGATATATTCTGTTGGTCCAGTAGCGCTCAATAACCTTAGTTGTCAAGTAATTGTTCAGCCCTTGGAGTGAGAAGCTCATATTTGAGTTTTCCCGAACATACCAGTCTTCTAGGTTAAGGTATTGCTCAACTAGGTCTGAGGAGCTTAATATTTCGGCTAGCTCCCTTAAATCCTGGTGCTGCTTACGATATAAGATGTAGGCTTTGGCGGTCTTAGCATGCCCATTCTCAATAAGAACCTTCTCAACAACATCTTGAATCTCTTCAACAGTTGGAACACCATCCTCACCAAAGCGCCTCTTTAGCTCCTCAACTACCTGATCACTCAAGCGCTTAGCGAGCTCTCTATCCTTCCCACCAACAGCTTTGGCAGCCCTCCATATGGCATTAGTTATGCGCTCCTGATCAAAGGGCTCTAGCCTACCATCCCTCTTCCTGACATACTTCAAGATCCGTCATTACCCCCTGTAAGATCCTAGGGTCTAAGGAACCTGCTAACTCTAGCATTATTTAATGAATATAAAAATTTAAATTTAATTATCGAAAAAATTAGACTTACAAAACTTTACAAAGATGATGAAAATTGGTTGTGTTAACCAAATGATGAATAAAAATTGGATTTTTGATTAGGCCAGTTAATCATCATATTTGTACTGCCGTATTTTCTACATAATTTATGTTATTTAATCCGGCATCCTCAATCCAATTTTAATCGTACTTGTATATTTGATAGGAAGGTTTGGAGACAAGGCATATATAGGCTTTTTATTCATTTTCTAGGATGGGTAAAGGGATGACTAAGCTCCTACTAGATGAGATGTATTCGGGTCTCAAAGAATACTTTGAGCTTCTAGGATGGGAGGCTTTAACGGTTCAGGATGTGGGGCTTCAAGGGGCAAAAGATAGGGATATAGTATTATATGCTAAGGCCCATGACCTCATCCTTATAACTCAGGATCAGAAGATGGCTGATATGGCCGAGATACTACAGGCTAAATATGTGCTAATATCGAGTGGGTTAATTGCTAAAATTGCCGATGCAAAGATAAGAGAGAAGTATCCCGATGCGAAACAAACATAAACTTCGCTCTATAGATAGGGTTATATTCTGTCTATCCTCTTTACATCCTTACATATATTTCGTGGTATTTTTGACCCCTGTGGAAATTATCAGAAGTATTGGTGCGGCCGCCGGGATT
>JAGTQA010000023.1 GCA_018396975.1 Candidatus Bathyarchaeota archaeon
TTTTGGTGCGGCCGCCGGGATTTGAACCCGGGTTGTCGGCGCGGGGGGCCGATGTCCTAGACCAGGCTAGACGACGGCCGCCATAATTTTTTGATTTTCTGCGTCCTATTTAGGTTTTCTCCTGGTGTTTTTGGATTAATATTTAAGTGTGGGTTTTCTATTGAGGTTTGTGGGAGGGCTTAGCTTGGTTGGGGATGATTGGGATAGGCTTATTCGTGATTTGATTAGGTCTGGTATTCTTAGGTCTCCTAGGGTTATTAGGGCTATGAGGATTGTTCCAAGAGTCTTGTTTCTGCCCGAGAGTCAGAAGCCTTATGCGGCTATTGATACCCCGCTGCCTATAGGTGAGGGGCAGACTGTTTCTGCGCCACAAGGCTAGCCCACTCGCCTAGTTCGGGTTAGCCTGGCGAGACATGGTTTCAATAATGAATGAGGCTCTTGAGCTGGACGTTGGCCATAAGGTTCTTGAGGTTGGCGCTGGCTCGGGATGGCATGCTTCGACAATCGCTGAGATAGTTGCGCCCAGTGATGTTCCAAGAGAGAGATGGGGGCATGTATATACTGTGGAGATTATTCCCAAGCTGGCAGAATTTGCGAGGAAGAATATTGCGGAGGCCGGCTATAGTGATAGGGTTACGGTTATATGTGGTGATGGATCACTCGGCTATCCGGATGAGGCGCCCTACGATAGGATACTTGTGACGGCAGCAGCCCCATCAATCCCCAAGCCCCTAAAGGAGCAGCTTAAGCCTGGGGGAGTCATGGTCATACCTGTTGGAGAGGTTGGATTCTACCAGACGCTTATACGCTTAAGGAAGATGGAGGATGGCAGGATGGTTGAGGAGGATCTCGGCGGGGTAGCTTTTGTGCCCCTAGTCGGCAAGTATGGGCATAAATTTCGTGGGTGAAATTTAGTGGGGGGCGCCGGATAGGCTTAATTTTCCCAGCATTCTGGTGGGGCTTAGTTTTAGAGGAGATCTAGAATCTGCTGAGGCTTGCTCCCATTACGCATGGCAGATCTTAAATGGGCTTATATTTGACTTAGCCGAATAGAAAATTATATTTTGCAATTATGAAGCATATATTGTTGTGCGATGAGGGGCTAAGAGGGATTGCCTGAAGAGATATGGTTTTATCTAACCGTGATTTTCGGCGTCGCTGCTCTGGCATCGATAGTTATGTTTGTAATGGAGAGGGAGAGGAGGAAGGTTCCAACCCAAAGGCCTAGTTCGTCCGGGGCTACTTGGCCTTTCCCCACAGTCAGGTCTATTCCAGACGAGACTGTTAAGGAGACTAGGGATAGGCTTAGGATTCTCGATCTAGAGAGGGAGATTTTGAGCTACGCCATTAGGAGGCTCTATGAGGCCCACGCCGAGGGCAAGATAACTGCTGAAGAGCGTGATAGCCTAGCCCAAAAGTATAGGGAGGATTTGGAGAGGATTAGGCAGGAGATAGCGCGGGGCGAGTCTATAATAGCCTTAAGCGAGCTTGAGAGAATGCAGGAAGAGTTCATTAAAATGTTCTCTGAGAAACTTGAGACGTTAAATAGGAGGATTGAGGATCTCAGGGCCATAGCTGGTCTAGCTCCACCAGCACCTACACCTAAGCCTAGAGAGGAGGCTGTTACTCAGCAGCCCGAGAAGGTGGCTGCACCTAGGAGGAGGAAGGAGGTTCCTAAACCCAGCGTTCCATCTGAGGAGACGAGGGCAGCTGAGGTGGGGGTTAAGGGTGAGGCTGAGAGGAGGGTTGAGCAGATAATGGCTGAGGTTGAGAAGGTTCTCAGTAGGTTAAGTCAGATGGAGGTTGAGGAGTGAGCTGTCAGATATGGGTTGGGTTGAGGAGGCTAAGAGGAGGGCTGCTATAGAAGCTGCTAGAGAGGTTAGGGATGGACTTATTGTTGGGCTTGGATCTGGGTCTACCGCCGCCTATGCTATTGAGGAGATAGGGAGGAGGGTTAAGGAGGAGGGTTTAAGGATTCTTGCTATACCAACATCTTATCAGGCGCTCCTCCTAGCGGTTAAGTACGGTATTCCAACAACAACCTTACACGAGCATCCCATAATAGATTTAACGATTGACGGCGCGGACCAGATTGATCCTGACCTGAACCTCATAAAGGGTATGGGTGGCGCCCTAACTAGGGAGAAGATTGTTGCATCGTCTTCAAAAAGGTTTGTGATAGTTGCTGATGAGAGGAAGCTTACTGATAAGCTGGGTAGGGGCCATCCTATACCGGTCGAGATTATACCGTTCGCCCAGCCGCTGGTTGTATCTAGGGTGAGGGAGTTGGGTGGTGAGCCGCATCTCAGGGAGAGGGATAGGGGAGTCCCATACATAACGGATAACGGAAACTTCATCTTAGACGTGAATTTTGGCGCGGTTGAGAATCCGAAGGAACTTGATTTGAGACTGAAGGCGATACCGGGCGTTGTGGAGACGGGTCTCTTTATAGGTATGGCGCACGCCGCATATGTTGGCACAAAAACCTCTGTGGAGAAGATATTTAGGCGAGAACCGACCTAGATCTTCAAATGTTCGGTTGATACCTCCCTATCTTTCGGAGTAGCCTCTCCCTCCTAGTCCTTTTGGGTGGCTTGCATTATTTTTAGTGCTGAATAGATGAGGCATGATGTTACGGCTAGGGCTGAGATTATCTCTGGAACCGCTACCCCCGCACTATATACGCCAGCCCACCAGAGAACCCACGCCAGCAAACCCACTACAAATGCTAGGGCGGCCGAGATAAGCTTCCTCTCTATGGAATATATTATGCATGAGATCCCCGCTGAGATGAAGAATAACACCGATACGATTGAATGTATTTGCCCATAGATCTCGTCGAATGCTGCGACAGCCTGCAGCATTAGGGCTGAAAACATTAGTGATATGCTGGTGTATCTGGCGTGTTTTATTAGGGACTTAGCCGAGTAGAGTGCTGTTAGGAAGCCGGATATTAGTAGTCCAGAATTAAATATTGGTGCAACAGTGCTCCTCTGTGCGTGTCCAAGGTCGCTTAATGCATTAGTATGCCAGCTGAAGGATGGCGATAGGTGTATTGAGAGCCCTATACATATGTATGCTATTAGCGGCCCAACTATCCCCAGCATGGTGAAGATCCTATCCTCCCAGAAGCCGCCTGCCCTCCCCATTCTCAGACACCCCCAAACCATCCCCTAACTGGTGGATTATTATGGAGATCTGGATCGTTATCGGCCTCTGCTTGGGAGGATTTAAAGGCTATGATCCTAACGCTCCTTAAACCGAAGGGTCTTAGCACATATTCATCTGTCCAGCGGGCCTCATCCCTAAATGTTTCCGGACCTATAAAGTGCGGATCACCATCCCTATGATGGAGTGGGCCTAAGGTATTCCTTAAGCTCCCAACAAGTATTATTTTTATCTCGTTCTTCCCAGACCTTATAAGGCTGGTCACATCAACCTCATATGGTGGCAGTATTGCTTTCCCAGCCTCCACACCATTCACATAGACTATGGCCAGTGAGGAGCTGAGACCTTCAAGTCGTAAGGTTACTTTTCCAGCCTTTTCGGGAACATCTAGGCTTATTCTTCTACTGATCTCCATCTCTCCAGAATAGAATGGATAGCCCGCTTGGCATAGATCTCCGAGCTCTATCTGGCTTCTCTCCTCAATCAGCCTTGAGGAGCCCCTTGGACCAGCCCTAACACCGAAGTCTCCCATCAAGTAGATGCTCTCCAGTTCAGGCTCTAGATTGACTGTTCCCTCGAGCTCTATTATGTTCAAGCCTCTATCAACTAAGTCTGAGATATCTATCATCGGGAAGTTCCAGTCGAGCCAGCACATGTCTGATTTAGGCTCAACCCTAACCCCGTTCACAGATATTTTGAAGCGTTCAGGCCTCTCAATAATCAGATGGATGGATTTACCCTTAATCTCTATATCTGACTCAAACTCGAACCTAACCGAGAACCTTGTGCCGAGACCGTTCTGAACTATGAGGTTGTGCGCCCTCCAGACTGGCATGAGACTGCTCCAAGCTCCCTTAACGCGGTATCTGCAGTAGTCTAGGACAAGTATATTTGGGTTTAATCTCCTAATTTTCCACGGTCCATCTACTGGAATCTCTAGGATCTTAATCCACTCTTCCACTGAAGGCTTAGGTTCGCCCCCACCCGGCTTTAGGACGAATAGGGCTGACCCGATAGGCTCCAGTCTTACGCGCCAAAGGGTCCTCCCAGACTCGCTGCTTGAGGGATAGTGCTTTCTCTCCCCGCTCATGGCATCCCATAACTCAACATTGAATGAGCCCTCTACGGATATTTTTAGGTCGTGGGCATTCTCACGGCTTGTGTTAGCTAGGAATAGTATGAGCGCCTCATCCCCATCCCGCCTTAAGTGGTATAAGACCTCACCCTCCTCATCACCATCTATTATTACGGGTTTCGTAACATCCTTTAAGGCCGCCGCTATGGACGCTCTATTGATCCCATCAATTGTGACGGCCCTATCCATAACCTCACATATAGCCTTGCTCGGTTTTCCATCCACTAAGAGAGGTTTTGGCGGAGCTGCCACCAGCCTACCACCTGATCGAACGAACTCATTTAGCAACCTAACGGTGCTCTCCGTTAATGTTATGGATGGCGGCACTATAACGGCCTCATATGACATATTGCCGATAACGATCTTTCCATCCTTAACGTAGCCATACTTTCCCATAATAATTTCGTCCCCAAGGTCGAAGTCTATGTGAGCTGAGAGCAGCGCCCTAAGCAACCTAATGAGCTGCTCATCTAGCTCTTTCACTCCTGATGGGTTTAGGGGTGTGAATACTGTCCATGCGCTACCAATTGGATGTATGACCAGAACATTAATTATCCTCCTACCCCTAGAGAGCATGTAGCTTAGCCTAGCGAAGTAGTCCTCGATAGCCCTATTATATTTCCACCATGGCTGGCTCCAGTGAAAGTTGAGTCCATAATCCCTCTTCCTCCTACCGCGCATCGAGTATGGAACTAGGTGATGGTTTAAGAGATTAACGCCCATAGCATACAACCAATCCCCAATCCATTTTCTATCTGCGAGGGAGGGATAGTTACCGGTGCATCCATATGTCTCGCATAGAACCCTTTCCTTCCCAAGCTGGTTAGCGACACTTGAAACTTGCTTAGCGGTTAATAGGCTCCCCCAAACATGCATGCCCAGATGGTCTATTCCGGGGATATGCTGATACTCGTAATGGGGCATGACGGCGCCGGCGCATACTAGCTGGCTGAGGAGGCTGTCTTCGGCGAGATAGTGCCCCGTAAACTTCAGCCCATAACCATCACACCACTCATATATTTGCTTGGAGAATGCCTCAAGGAACATGATCGTCACCATCCTCCAGTAGTCATATCGGGTTTTCATATAATCTCCAACATTGAAGAATAGCTCCGGAAGCTTATCCACTATATTATAGCCGTTCACGCGAATGAAACGATCAACAAATCCATCAGTCCACGGTATGGCGAAAACAGGAATCCTAGGCCCCCTAGGCGGCATTGTCTCATGGGGCCCAAGTATTCTAGGCCTACCACTTGAGATATTGGGCTCATCCGTGAAAACCCCCGGTATAATCCTCCCAATTTCGCCTCTAAATCTGCTTACATATGGGGCGTAGGCAACCTCAAGGAATCTCTTAACAACCTCAGGGTCGAGTAGGTCAACGTAGCTTAGGCCGCTAAACCATGTCTCACCGGGCTGAGCAGTGTAAGTGATGAATGAAAGATATAGGCTGTCCCCACCCTCCTCACCTGGACTCGCAACCTCATATTTGCATGGAATCCCTTCACCATCAAGTTTACACTTAAAGTTTGCTATAATTCCCTCACCGCCATAAGCCCTCTCAGATGCGATCATCAACAGAGCCTTAGCCCTATATTTTGGCCCTAGAGCCGGAATAATCCCCCCAGCAAAGCCCGAAGGCCACCACAGCTCATCATAGATCCACACATACATACCACGCTTCCCAGCCTCCTCAACAGCAGCCTCAAAGGCCCTAAACCACTCCTCGCCAAGGAATGGTGTTGCCAGACCTTCCCTAGCGTGGAAGAATGCACCCCCATACCCACCCTCACTCAGGAGGGTTATTTGCCGTGCAATCTCCCTTGGCTCAAGCCTATCATTTATTGACCAGAATGGTACACCCCTAAACTCTGGCTTAGGGCTCTTAAACTCCTCCTCAATCAACATTACTCACTCCTTTACGGGTAACATGACACTAATAATTTAGACCACTTAAGTCTTTAGTTAAAGTGCTCACGGAGCCTATTCATTATTAAGGCTAGAGTAGAAATTCACATATTAAAGAATTAAGGAGCGAAAGGTGGCTGAAGCCGTTGAAAAGTTCATCTGTCTTCTCTAAATTTTACACTTTAGTATCTCATGAACATAAACTTTGAGGGCATTTAGTGCACATGCGCCACCTAGATTTTTTCCAATTATTAATGCTAGAATTTATGGCATGCTTTCAACAACATATTTTAGTCGGTTTCGTAGTCGAAAGAAATTTTTGCAGCAGCACCCTCTTGAGGTACTTCTAACACAGACCTCCATACACTTGCGGTCAAACGAGATATTTCTGCACGAGTCAACGTTTCTGTTTCATGTCCTATCCATTTATCCCACTTACTTTCTAGGCAAGCTTTTCTATAATGATGGAATGATTTAAAGAATATCTTTACACCATATTTTTGCGAGTTAATTGCCATTGGGCAATGCGGATCTATCGTATAAGGAATTGGTGGTTGAACCAAAATATGCTTTCTTTTGGCAACCTCTTTTGTGAAATCCACTATCTTGCTTATGGAAGAAGCTGAATCACCGGGTAAACCTATGAGAAAATATATGTCTGTTATGACCTCATTTTCATCAAGAAACCTTATAGTTTTGAGCATTTGCTCATTTGTGAATGATCTTCCTACCAGCTTCCTGACACTTTCTTGCATTGATTCAGGCGATATAGCCACATTAAGATTAATGAACGTTTTATTTGTCTCTTTAATAAAGTCTCTTGAGGGAAGATTGGTGCTTTCCCAGTAAACTGATAGGTCAGATGCGAGACCTTTAAGAGAATTTAAGAGGGAGAATGAGAATCGTCTGCCAAACATTTCTGGATCATGATTAAATTTAATGATTTTAACTCCAAATTCAATTAGCCTTGCAATATCTTCAACAATATTGTTGATTTCCCGAATCCCAATATTAGCTCTACCAGTTAAGAGCTGATAGCAGCTGCGTGCTCCACCACAATAAATACACTCCTTTAAACATCCTCTTCCTATTGTCAACCAGAAAGATGGTTTTCTTTTCTCTTCGTAGCCTCTCGCGCAACATTTCAGCTGCTTATCCCAATTTTCCATCAGTTCAAGCGCTGAAAATCTAAGTTTATTAAGGTTAGGTGGAGGAGCCAACTTATTCCATTTTATAGAATTTTCAAGACGATAGGTCAGTCCACTTATCCCCTTAATATTTTTTTCTTTTCCTGAACACACCATCTTAGCTAGGTTAAGTAGCACATATTCAGATTCTCCACGAGCAATAGCGTCGATAAATCGATAAGATTGCATTATTTCAAGATCATAATACGTGGCTGTGAACCCTCCGAGAATTACAAAACTGTTCGGATGATATTTTTTGCAGAGTTCTGCGATTTCTAGAGATCCTAAAGAGTGAACAAACCAATGAAGATCTATGGCGTAGATCCTAGATTCAAGAGATTTAAGAAAACTTTCAATTCTCCTTGAGGGATTTAAAGTCTGCTCAAGAGCTAAGTTAAATATTCTTACGTCAAAACCTTCGCGCTCTAGAAGGGATGCCATAGAAAAGAATCCCATAGGAACTTCGGCAAACTCTCCGGCTATAACATTTCTCTTCCAGAAGCGAATCTTATCAAGTAAGGAATGTTTACCTATTGTGAATGGAGGATGTAGGAAAACCACATCGAAGGTCTTTCGTGACATACTCTCTCCTTCTAAAAGGAAACCTTACTAAAAATCTTTTCTAATAGGAAAGCTATGATCGAGGTTAAGGTAACATTCTTTATTTGCCTTCACCCCGCATATGCTGATTACACTGACGTTATGCTGAATCGCTTATAAGATTTGGCGGTCTACACATAGTCTGCTATGAATCCCCTAATCCTCATTATGCTAGGGTTAACTTGACCTCCTTATGTCTCTTGAGCGGTAGATCCCCGGGCTTCTCCGGAATAACCTTCACTATTGGTGTTGAGGGGAATAAATAAAGCGATAACCTAACTGGCTTCCCATTCAGCCTAAAAACCACGTTCTCGTGGATTTTAGCCAGCCCCATCCCCTCATAGACCGATACCACTGATCCTATTTCCCTACCTAAGAATCTTACCCGCTCACCTATCTTTGGGGTGCGGCTTGCATGGATCCCGAAGAATCCGTAATGTGGTACTCCACCATCTATAATTCCAACCCCCTCATCTAGGTGGGCTGGTATACCATGCTCCAGACAGCAATTTAAGGCGACTAGGGAATACTCACGCCTAGACTCAACCGCTATGCCGCTCAAGCCCTTAAGATCCATAATATCGGTGCAGTTCACATCCACATTAATCAGTCTACTGATCCTATAGCCTCCCCTAGCCCGCAGCGGGTCGGATGGATCCCTCACTTCAACATGGATGTGTGGGTCGGTCCAGAAATCGAAGAATCCAGATCTCAGCAAGTATCCTATTCCATCACCGACCCTAACCCTATCGCCAATCTCAACATTAGGTTTCACATGGAGCATCTTGATGAATCTGCCCTCATTCTCTCGGCTTCTAAGTATAATAGCATAGTCTTGGCTGGAAAACCCAAATCCCCTATTCGGAAAGAAGCCTAGGTGCCTTATCTCCACAACCTCCCCGCTCACCGGGGACGGTGCCTCATCCCCAAACTTCAGGTTTGGATAAATATCTATGCCAGTATAATTGCGATGAGCAAAATATGGACTGTTAAAGAATGATATTCTGCCATCCTCCGGGCAGTAGATGCTCACGCCCTCGCTCCGAGCAGCCGGGATCATGCCGCCGACACTAAAGTGAAATATGGCGAGACTCTAATATTATTTTCCCATAGGGGGTGTCGGACTATGATAGATATGGATCTTGTTAGGAGGTTTAGAGCCGTCAGGGTTGCCGATGTCGTGGATGCATTAGACCGATATGGATTCCATGAGAAAACCCTCGTTTCAAGCGAGATAAAACCCCTATATTCTGGTATAAAGGCTGCTGGCTTCGCGGTGACTGTTCAAGCTAGGAGGGTTCAGGAGGAGATCCCGTCTATGAGCCCAGAGGAGTATGATAGATTCGCTGAGGAATGGTATAGGACTAGGGCCAACTACGACCACTTCATGAGGACCGCTGGACCCGGAACCATAATAGCCATTAATGCCGATGGGTGTATAAATGTTGGTTTCTGGGGCTCCATGGTAGCGCTGGCCGCCAAGGCTAAGGGTGTTGAGGGGGTCATCATAGACGGCGGCTGCAGGGACACTTGGGAAATCCAGTACATAAAGTTCCCGGTCTTCTGCAGATCTAGGGGTAGAACTGAGGTTGTTGGGAGGCTTGAGATAAAACCTGAAAATATAAATATACCGATCTCAATCGGCGGGGTAACCGTTAATCCGGGGGACATTATTATTGGCGACGATGATGGTGTAGTTGTTGTTCCGAGGAGGGTTGCCCCTCAAGTTCTAGAGAGAGCTGAGAGGCAGATGGCCCTTGACAGAGCATCACAGAAGCCTTATCTAGACATGTTTGGATTATCTCTCCCATAAATTGTGAGCGAAATTGGGATGTGCCGGTATGGGTTTCAGAAATATGGTTCAGGTAGGTATTGTTGTCAGTGATATTGAGAGGGCTAGGAGCAAATGGTCTAAACTGCTAGGCCTAGATCCGCAGCCAATAATCGAGACGGAGAGTTGGGAGGAGACGCAGATGAGTTTTAGAGGTTCACCATCAATGGGCAGGGCAAAACTGACATTCTTCAAGCTTGAGAATATTGTTTTAGAGCTTATTCAGCCTTTGGATGGACCCAGCACATGGCGGGATTTTCTAGATAGGCATGGTGAGGGAATCCATCATATAGCCTTCATAGTTGAGGATGCCGAGGATTCCAAGAAGCCTATCCTGGAGCTGGGAGCCATTGAGGAGCAGAGGGGCCTATTTAAGGGCGGCGGATACATCTATTTAGACGCTAGAGGAAGCCTAGGGGCAATACTCGAGCTCCTATACTATAAGGGGGATAGGCGGTAAGGCGCCGAGGTGCTGGAAATGGAATACTTTGTGGCTGATAGAGTCGGTAGGATATTCCTACTAAGGCTTGATCCCGGAGACTATGTCCTAGAAAGCATAAATGATCTTGTGAGGAGGGAGGGTGTGAGGGATGCCATAGTATTCTCGGCCATTGGAACACTAGACCAATGCATCCTCCACATGGTTACGACAACCGAGTACCCGCCGAAGGAGTTCTTTAGGAGGTGGAGGAATGAGCCCCTAGAATTGGCTTCGGTAGTTGGCATAATAGCCGATGGCAAACCACATCTGCATGCGGTTGTGTCGGACAGCAACTACGCCTATGCCGGACACCTTGAAGAGGGCTGCAGAACACTATACTTGGCGGAGATCGTAGTCATGGAGATATTAGGCGCAAACCTGACCAGAATCCGCGACGAAAAGAATATTCCGAGGCTGAGAAGCATTAAATAGGGTTCACCTCGGCTTACATATGATCTCCCTAATCTTCCTCCGCTCCTCCTTCCTACCAAAGATCGTTTCCAGCTCAAGGAAGTCCCTGCTCCTCATGGCTTCAATAACTATTGCGGTATCCAGGCCCCCACCCCTCTCATACCCAAGCATCCCAGTTCCGCCTAGGGCTATAACCTCCTCACCGGGCTGTATGAGGCCAGCGTCGGTTGCGACTAGGGTAACCTCTACACAAACCTTAAGCCCCTCACAGAATCTGCATAGAGTCTTCCGAACATCTTCCGGAAACTCGTACTTAATGTCTGAGGCATAGCAGAATTTATGTCCCATCTCCTCCAGCCTTCGCCGTAGATCCTCTGGAAAACCTGGGAAGGGTGAGCCTGGAGGACCCCTTAAACCTACAACCGTAAGCCTGATATTAGTGTTCTTGAAGATTTCTAGGGCCCTCTCAGCGGAGAAGCCGGTTATCGACGCTAAAATAATGTTTCTTATACCCCTCTCCTCAGCTCTATCCCTAGCAAGCCTAAGCGCCATATCGGTATTATGCCGCCCACCACTCTCGAAGTAAACTATCTTCTCCACAATTATTCCCAACGCACTTCACTCCACTAAGCCCTCAATATATTTAAGTGCTTTCTATCCACCGCGAGCCCCTCTCAGTAACTTCCTTCTTCCATATTGGGACCTCATGTTTCAGCCTCTCAATCAGCTCGATTATAGATTTGAAGCCCTCCTCCCTATGCTTAGAGGCTACCAGCGCGTAAACGGTGTTCTCACCAACACTCGCCACTCCAACCCTATGCTCAACTATGGCGTCGATTATTCCATACTTACCCTTCAACTCCGCAATTATATTCTCCAGCTTTTTTGCGGCCTGCTCCTCATACGCCTCATACTCTAGCCTAAGAACCCTCTCGCCTTCACTGCTTAAGCCCCTAACGACTCCAACGAAAACTATTATGGCGCCCACCTCATTAGAGACTCCTTTAATCTCCTCGATTAAGCCGCTTAAATCGTCAAGATTCTCAGAGATCTTAACCCTCATCATCCCCGCCCCCAACCGGTGGTAGAATGGCCACCTCATCACCATCCCTAAGCCTATATGTGAGATCCGGGCTTCTCCCACCAACCAGTATGAAGTGGTTTTTGAGTATGGGCATCCCATCCCTGCCCATGGCAACATCATCCCTAACAGTTACGAAGACCGTTTTCCTCCATTCATTAGCTGCCTCAGGGTGTCTGCTAGGTATGTGCTTGAGAAGGAGATCTGCAAGTGTTGAGTCCTCAACATCATAATCTTCCTCTTTAACGCCTAGGAGCTCACGTAGCCTACCGAAGTATTTAACCCTAACCTTAACCAACAAACCACCCCAGAAAGGTCTCTAATGAATGCTTTAACCTCAATAAATTAGTGAGAGAAATTTATCCCTTTCTGGATTAGCCTTGCGGCTGCAAGCTTATATAGATGGCCTAAACCTATTCATTCACTTGATTAAGTTGTCCAGTAGCGAGGATCTAGCCAACATAGGACATCTAGGCGGCGAGTTTGCAGCTCAAGGCTTAGGGAAGACCATTTATGTCGAGAGCTATGGATGTGCGGCAAATAAGGCCGACCTAGAGATAATGCTCGCGCACATATTAAACTCCGGCTATAAACTCTCCGGCAGACCTGACGGGGCCGACATAATTTTGGTAAATACTTGCGGCGTTAAGAAGCCCACCGAAGACCGTATGATAGAGAGGATACGGCAGCTCAGTAGGCTTGGAAAACCATTGGTGGTTTCCGGATGCCTACCAAAGATAAACTTAGGGGCAATAGTTAAGGCTGCCCCAAATGTCTCAGCCCTACTAGACCCGTACAGTGTTGACAAGATAAGTGCTGCCTTGAAAGCGGCTGAGAGCGGAGAGAGGAGAAGAATATTCTTCTCGGATAGACCCCCAATCAAGGTTGAGCAGCCAAAAATAAGGCTTAACCGGGTTATCGAGATAATCCCTATATCTGAGGGGTGCCTAGGCGCCTGCACATTCTGCTGCGTTAGGTTCGCTAGGGGCACACTCTTCTCTTATCCACCAAACCTAATCGTTGATAGGGTTAGAAGGGTGGTTTCGGAGGGAGTTAGGGAGATCTGGCTGACATCCCAGGATAATGGTGCATATGGATTAGATATTGGGACTAACCTAGCTGAACTGCTGAAGGAGTGCTGTAGTGTAGATGGTGACTTCTTCATTAGGGTTGGAATGATGAATCCAAACCATGCAAAAAAGATCTTACACGATCTCATATCCGCCTATAGAGATAAGCGGATATTCAAGTTCCTTCATATACCAGTCCAGAGCGGGGACGATTGGATTCTAAAGCAGATGAACCGAAAATATACAGTTGAAGAGTTTAAGATGGTAGTCCAAGCATTCAGGGAAGAGATCCCGGATATAACAATAGCCACGGATATTATATGCGGCTTCCCCGGGGAGAGTAAGGATGCCTTTGAGAGAACCCTAAGGCTCATGGAGGAGATTAAGCCCGATATAATCAACATATCCAAGTTCTTTCCTAGACCTAATACGCCAGCGGCGCTCATGAAGCAGATTGATACTAGGGAGATATCTTTAAGGAGCCGCATGATGACGGAACTCGCCAATAAAATATCGCTTAACAGAAATGAGAGGTGGATTGGATGGGAGGGCAGAATACTTATTGATGAGGAAGGTACGAGCGGTTCATGGATTGGGAGAAACTATGCATACAAGCCGGTGGTCGTTAGAAGCCAGGAGGATCTCCTAGGGAAAACTGTTAATGTTAAGATTATCGAAGCTCACACAAATTATTTAGAGGCTAAGATAATAGATTAGTTATGTCTCTTTAAATCTCCATGAAGAGGCTGAGCATCTCCTGCGCATTATGCAGCATATTCGTGTTATTATTAAAGAATATGTAGGCTTTCTCTGGCCCAGCCATCAAAATCTTATCCTTAACCTCCTCCAGCTCCACCCTCAAATAGCGGTGAGAGTACCAGCCGGTTCTACCATGCATCCTAACATAAACCACCCCATTAGTATTGAAGATTTTTAGGGGTAGGTCTGGGCAGTCGACGCTTACGAGCGTGATTCCATGCGCGGAAGCCCACTTAACCACACTATCGTCATTAAACCATGTTAGGTTTCTAGGCTCGAGTGCAAATCTCCTTCCAAGATTAACCGCATCCACAAACTTCTCTATCCTAGGAATATGCGATGTCCTAGTTGAAGGTGGTAGTTGAAAGAGGTAAAAATCTATTAGGTGATCCATTGGTCTAAATAAATTCTCGAATCTCCCCCAAGCACTAAGAGCCCTCTCGTTAAACTTGAATACATGGGTTACCAGCCTACTAACTTTAATAGCCCACCTAAGCCTCCCACCCTTAACACTCCAAGATTTTATGGCGTTTGGAAAGGGGAACCTGTAGAAGCTGGCGTTTAACTCTATGGCGTTTAGGCCCGAATTACTAACATACCAGTCTAGGCTTCCACCCTCATTCCAACCATACATCCAACCTGACGTCCCAACATAAACCTCCATGTTAATCACCACTATAAGTAGTCTTCTCAAGTCTCCCAATAATATTGGCTAAAACACCTATCTAAGTGTTAACGATAAGTCATGCCAGAGGCCAAAAGAACAAATAATTTATTGGTTTTTAGGTAGAGTTTTGTTTGAGGGTTAAGGAGATTCCAGGATGAAGATTGGCATCTTAACCCGCAACGAGAACTCGTGGTGTTCAGCGCAGCTTAAGGAGGCAATATTAAGGCGCGGCCTACAGCCAATCTGCTTCAGCTTCCCTAGAATTATGGCTAGGGTCGGATTTAAACCAGAAGCGTCTCTTGAGGACATCAATATTCTAAGGGATATTGGGGCTATAATAGTTAGGCCAATTGGGCGCGGCTCCTTAGAGGAAATAATATTCCGCATGGATCTTCTACATAGGCTTCAGAGACTTGGACTGTATATATTGAACCCTCCAAGCGCAATAGAGCGTTCAGTTGACAAATATTATACCCTAGCCCTCCTAGAGGAGGCGGGCCTACCGGTTCCAAGAACCGCCGTCACCGAGAACGCTGAGAGCGCCCTAAAGGCCTTCCATGAGCTGGGCGGGGATGTCGTCTTAAAGCCGATATTTGGCTCGCGCGGGGTCGGATCAACAAGGATTTCAGATCCAAATGTTGCGGAGAGAATATTTAGGGCCCTCGAGTTCCAGCATCAAGTCATGTATTTGCAGGAGTTTATAGAGCATGGAAATTATGACTTAAGGATATTTGTTTTGGGCGGTCAAGTTCTGGCAGCGATGCGGAGGTTCTCGCCAAACTCTTGGAAAACAAATATTAGCCTTGGAGCCACGCCAATACCCTATAAACCAACAGTTGAGATTGAGGAATTAGCTATAAAGGCGGCTGAGGTTTTAGGCTGCGAGGTTGCCGGAGTCGATATACTCGAGAGCAGTAGAGGCCCGCTGATCATAGAGCTTAATAGCCAGCCAGGATGGAGGGGACTACAGACAGTGACCAGCTTCAATATAGCTGACGAAATCATCAAATATGTTATTGGTAGGGTAGTAAGGTAGGGTTCTGGAGAAGGTGATAATGGATAGAACTGCGATAATACTTGCAGGTAGCTCCTTAAAAGGGTTTGATTCTGATAAGGGCCTAGTTAACCTAGCGAATAAGCCACTAATATTGCATGTTATAGAAAGAGTTCAAAGTCTAGTTGACGAAGTAATCGTCTGCGTTAAGTCTAGCAATCAGCAATCGCTTTATACACCAATAATACCGGAAAACAGCAAGATAGTTGTTGACTTGGAGGGTTTCCCAGAATCCCCCCTCACCAGCGCCATGACGGGACTTTCTAGTTCCCAAGGTGAATATTCAATTATACTGCCATGCGACACCCCATTCATCTCGAAGATGGTTGTGAATTTAATGTTTGAGATAGCTGTTGGAGTTGATGCTGTGGTTCCGAGATGGCCTGATGGTCGCATAGAGCCTCTGCAGGCGGTTTATAGAACTAGGAGGGCGCTGGATTCCGCTAGGGAGGCTCTTTCGAGGGGTGAGTTGAGGATGGAGTCGATGATACATCGGCTTAGGAGGGTTCGCTACCTATCGACAATAGTTATTAAGGAGATTGATCCAAAACTGCTCACATTCTTCAACATTAGCACACCCCTAGACCTAAGGAGGGCTGAGATGCTGGCTGGTAGAGTTGGACTAGGCTAAACGCTATATAAAGAGATCCTTTTCCCTAGGCCTTATTAGGTCCCTTGCAGTCGCATCCTCAGCCCGCTCGTAAGGGTAACCTCTAATTATTGCCACCGGTATGCCCTCATCCGCCTGCCCTATAACGAGCTCTGCTGCTGAACATAGCTCATCCGCTATGGCTGTCTGCTTAACCTTAAGTGTATATCCAAAAAGATCTTTCTCACCCCTCCTGTCACGAATAGGCTTTATGCCAGCCACGCCCACAGCAACATTTATCTCGCCATTCCTTAAGGGCCTACCATGGGTGTCGGAGATTATAACAGCAACGTCCTTTCCCGATACCTCCCTTATCCTCTGCCTTATTATGCGGGCTGAGAGATCTGGATCTTTAGGTAGTGGTGCAACATTCCTCTCCCCCGGAACATTCGATTTATCTACCCCGGCGTTTGCGCATATGAAGCCATGTTTTGTCTCCGATATAATGTGCCCATCGCCCATTCGGACAATCGACCTAGACTCTCTCAGTATAACTTCGACTAAAGCGGGATCCTTACCTAGAACCTCAGCCACCGTTTTAGCGAACTCTGATGGGGAGACACTATCAAGGTTTATTATGTTTCCCTCAGCCCTAGAGACAATAACATGGGTCACAACTATTATATCGCCATCCTCGATTGGGGTCCCCTGCTTAGCCGCAGCCTCACATATGAGAAGCCCAATATCATCCCCATGCTGGATTATAGGCAAGCCTGTAACTGGAATAATGCTGATTACACGCATAAACTATGTTAAACGGTTTCAAATATATAAGGTGAGGGGCCATTTGCCAGTGGATATTATAGAAAAGCATAAATTAATCTGGCTGATAAATCGGCAATGTGCTTGAAGGAGGCTTAATTAGATGCCCTGCACGGTTATTGTTTGCGGCTTCTTCGGCGATACTGGAAAGGGAAAGATAATATCATATCTCGCTCTAAAAGATAAGGTTAGCGTGGCCGCTAGGGCCGGTGTGGGCCCAAACGCCGGACATACCGTGGTCTATGGAGATAAAACCTATAAGGTTCGTATGATACCCAGCGCCTTCGTGTATGAAAAGTGCCGGCTATTGATAGGTCCAGGTGTTCTAGTCGACCCGAACGTCTTCTTAGAGGAGGTTAAGCTCACCAATGCTGAGAATAGAGTTGGACTTGATCCACAATGCGCCATAATAGAGCCTAAGCATATAGAGGCTGACAGAGCCGGGCACCTAGCATCCGAGATAAGAACTACTGGAACTGGAACCGGGCCATGTAACGCTGATAGGGTTCTTAGGAAGGCTAAGCTGGCGAGGGATGTGCCTGAACTCCAGCGCTTCCTAATCGATGTGCCCCTAGAAGTTAATATGGCAATTGATAGTGGAGAAAATGTCTTAATAGAGGGAACCCAAGGAACATTCCTATCTCTATGGCATGGAACATATCCATACGTGACATCCAAGGACGTGACGGCCTCAGCGGCATGCTCAGACGTTGGTGTTGGACCAAAGAAGGTCACTGACGTTATAGTCGTCTTTAAGGCTTTTGTTACGAGGGTTGGGGCCGGCCCACTTCCGGGAGAGATATCTTGGGAGGAAGCCGAGAGGAGGGGTTGGGCTGAGATAGCATCTGTAACTGGTAGGAGAAGGCGCGCGGCACCATTCAACTTCGACCTAGCCAAGAGAGCGGTTATGCTGAACAGCGCCACGCAGGCGGCTATAACAAAGATCGACGTTCTATTCCCGGAGTGTAAGGGCGCGAGGTCCTTTAGCGACCTATCAAGTGAGGCTAAGGAGTTCATTAGGAGGGTGGAGAGCGAGATAAAGATACCGGTCACATTAATAGGCACTGGACCGGAAGTATGGGATGTTGTAGATAGAAGGCTGGAGTAATTTCGGCATTAAATATGGTATGATCTCAAAAAGTTTTTAAATCACATTTATATAGCATTTATAGCCTATCAGCTCGCTTATCTAATAAGGATCGGTAACATATTACGGTTGAGAGGGAGTGAGCGGTTACGTTTAATCTGGTAACCGTTGAGGATACAGTTCGCATACCGCCCGAGAAATTTAATGAGCCCCTTGAGAAGGTTGCTCTGGAGCAGCTTAAGATGAAATATGTGGGCGTTATAGATGATGAGCTAGGCTACTTAATAGCTGTCACAGATGTTAAGGTCTCGCCGGTGGGCAAGATAATCCCCGGAGACGCTGCAACCCACCATAAGGTAACATTCTCACTCCTAACATTCTTACCCAAGATTCAGGAGATTGTTGAGGGCGAGGTTGTTGAGGTTGCAGACTTCGGCGCATTCATCCGGATTGGACCAGTAGACGCCCTCCTCCACGTATCACAGTTAATGGACGACTTCATAACCTATGATGAGAAGCAGGGGATTCTGATGGGTAAGGAGACTAAGCGGAAAGTGTCTGTTGGCGATAGGATGCGTGTTAGGATAACAGCTGTGTCAATAGGTAGGGGGGCTAGCTTCGGCAAGATAGGTGTCACCGCACGCCAGCCATTCCTCGGAAAAATTGAGTGGATCGAGGAGGACTTAAAGAGGCTGAGAGCTGAGGCTAAAGAGGAAAAGTGAGGTGCGTGGTGATATCTGATTGGTTGAGAGGGCATGTAGAAGGTGCCATTACATAACCGAGGAGAATATCTGCCCAAACTGTAAATCAACCGATCTAAGCGAGGACTTTAGCGGCCTAGTAATAATATTTGATCCGGAGAGATCAGCAATAGCGAAAACAATGAGGATTGAGAGGAAGGGGCGGTATGCGATAAAAGTGAGGTGAGGAAGACACGTATATTCTTACGCCCGAGCTAAGAAGTGAGCTGAAAGCCCCACTGGGACCCATTATTAGGGGTTCAGTAGAGGAAACCATTAGGGAACTGGAGAAGCTGATTAAGTTCACTAGACCCGTCAAAATTATTTCTGTAGGCGATGTTATCTCAAGAAGTATTCTTGAGAGGAAACTTCCGCTAGACATTTTCATTGTAGACAATAGGTCCATGAGGGAGCCTATAGAGCCCCTAGAGTTCAAGGTGGACAGAACACTAATGCTTACTAATCCAGCTGGTACAATCGCCGATGACTCTTGGAGGGTGATAGGTGAAGCGGTCAACTCAAATGGGCTCGTTAAGGTTTTGGTTGATGGGGAGGAGGACCTTCTCACCATTGTAGCGGTTCTCATGGCTCCGGAAAATTCACTAGTTATTTATGGGCAGCCCAATGAAGGCATAGTTGTGATTAGGGTTGACGGGGAAGCTAAGAATAGGATGCGTGAGATTATAAATAGAATGGAGTGTAAACCGGAAAGCTAAAGTAGGGGTTTAATTCTCAAGATTTAGGTTTGAGGTGGCTCGCCTTGAAGATCAGTGTGATAAGCAATAAGCGCAACGAATTGCTTAAGCGGAATGAGGTGATCTTCAGCATATCGCATAATGGCTCGCCGACGCCTTCACGTATAGAAGTTAGGAGGGAGATTGCCAGAATACTTAAGGTTGATGCTGAGAGAGTTTATATTAGGAAGATAGAGAGCGTAACTGGAGCGGCCGCTTCTATCGGTGAGGCGCACATATATGACTCACAGGATCAGGCCAAGATAATAGAGCCGGAACATATAATAAGAAGAAATACTCAACAAAACAAAGGAGGGTGAGGGATAAGTGCCGGAGAAACGGAAGAAGTTCATCTCCTCATATTATAAAATTGAGGATGGAAAGATTAAGAGGGTTCTCCCAGTATGCGATAGATGCGGTCCAGGCTACTTCATGGCCGATCATGGAAACCGCTATGCATGTGGGCACTGCGGCTTCACAAAATATAAGTCTGCAGCGAATCCAAATAGGGAAAAGATATCCCTCTGATTAAGGGGGCCTCAGTAAGAGATACAATTGTATGCCAGCCACTATAAGCAATAGGATAATTACCATGATTATAATAGTTCCAATAGCCTGAGTCTCAGCGTATACGCTCACCTCAGGTAGAAAGACCAATCCAATATAGGCTATGAGAATTACTGTGCATACAAATGAGATTAAATAGAAAAAATTTATACGTCGATCACTCAATCCTTTTCACCAAACCTATCCTGCCTATCCGTATTAGAATACGGGCAATATATCTCTTGCTATTATATTGCATCCAGCATCTTTAAGTTTAATTAATTGATGCTGACTTTATTGGTTTGTGGAGGCTGATACTATGATTAGCGGTAGGATTGGGGTTATTGCCGATACGCATGATAGGCTTGAGCTTATTGATAGGGTTGTGGAGAGACTGAATAGTGAGGGTGTAGACCTAGTGCTCCATGCTGGCGACTATATTGCACCATTCGCGGTTTTACGCTTTAAACCTTTAAGGGCTAGGCTGATCGGCGTCTTCGGCAATAATGATGGCGATCACAATCTCTTGAGGAGGAGGTTTGAGGAGATTGGGGCGCAGATATATGGAAGATTCGCGGAGATATCTTTTAATAACCTAAAGATAGCGCTAATCCACGGTGAGGATGAAGCACTACTTAAGGCCCTAATCAACTCAAACTATTATGATGTGGTTGTTCACGGCCACACGCATAGGGCTGAAACCTATACTATCGGAAAAACCCTAGTGATAAATCCCGGGGAAGTATGTGGATATTTGACTGGATGTTCAACAATGGCAATTTTAGATGCTAAAGCCATGAGGGTTGAGATGCTAACTCTCTGAGCTGATGGTTAAGGGAGGCTTGGAATCGAGGGATTAATTTCGCCACTAGCCATCCTCCAGCTTACGCTTACCAGAACTAATTACCTCAAGCGTGGTCGGCGGAAAACGGTAAGGCTTAAATTCACCATCAGCCTATTTTCTCGGCTAATGTTGAGGGAAGATTTAAGGATTGTTATAAGAAAAGCCCTCAGCCTAACGCTGATCTTCAATTCGGTTACCAGCCTATTCTTCTCCCTAAGTGTATTATTTGGCGTTTACGTGGGATTCTCATACCTCTTAATACATGGCCCACACCCTATAGATGCCCTCCTACTCTTCTTTGTAGCTTTAACGTCAATGCTGAATATTGTTCCAGCGCGGATTTTTGGCAGGGTAAATATTAAAAGAATATTGTTTCACCATTATGTTTATGGCTTCCTCTCAATAGCGGCCTATTTAGTTTTCGCGGCTTTACATTCTATAGCCTTCCCCCAAATCTTCCCTTTCCATAGTAGTCTACTACTTTATTGGGGTTTAACGCTCATAATAGATGATGCGCCCGACATATCTCCCAAGCTAACTCGCCTCATCAATTTTATCGGGGAGAAAATCGGGAGGATAGGTGGGGCAATTCAGGCAATTCATTTAATCTCAGATCTAGTTTCAGCCTACGTAACCCTCCAGATTTCTCTGCACATTTTTAAGACTAATTTATTGACGAGCGTTGCATTCTCTGGCATTACATATTTGCTTCCAATAATAAGTTTCTCGGTAACTACGATATATGGACTGAAGGTCTGTAGGGAGGCAGTTTGGATTAAGAGGTTTAGGATGTAGATTTATCCTCACTATGCCTATTAACCCTTAACTTAGCAATATTTTCCCTTAAGCCTTCCCATCCACCCTCAGCCTTTAGCATCAGGATCTTAAATGCAGTTTTAGAGTCGATCTTATCCCATGATTCCCCGGTTGCCTCCCTAGCTAGGTATCTGGCTGCATTTAAAACTTCCCAGTTCATTTTTGAGTCGGCCTCATCTGCAATGTGGCAGATTAGGGACTCAATTGTTTTAGGCGATGTTGGACCGCTCTGGCCATGGCTGGCCACCACGACGTGGATTAAGTCTAGTGGGAAGCCTCTTCTAATGAGTTCGGATGCCGCCAGCGTTAGGTGGTCTAGGCGCTCACCTAATGGTGAGTTTCGGTATGTTCCATCCTCCTTTCTCTCATAGGTTAATGACTTAAATATGTCGTGCAGTATAATCCCGCTGAGAACAATATCCCTATTAACCCTTCCACCATAAACCTTCTCAACCGAGTCGCATAGGGCCATAGCAACATTAACAGTCGATAGGATATGGTCTACTAGTCCACCAGCGTAGCTGTGATGGTGGAATCTGCTTGCGGGTGCCTCCTCGAGCGGTAGGCCGGTATAAAATTTACCCTCTATACTGGCTGATATCTCCTTCACAACCTCTAAAACCCTATCCCTTAATGACTTATTCTTAATCCTATTAATAACCCTTCTAAGTCTTGGATCCAATATTTCCCCACAACCCCATAAATAGCGCGATCTATTTCATCTCAGATATCACTTTCCTTTTAGTTTTTTCGGCCACTATGTGGGCAGCTCTGAGGGGCTCGGGAATCCTACACCCCCTACAACATTCCAGAACTATTCTTACGGCGCTCTCCAAGGCTACTTTATGCCCAATGCTAACATAAATAGGCTTAGACCCCCTCCTTGGGTATACTGCCATACCTATAACCTCACCATCATGAATTATGGGCCTACAAAGTTCTCCCTCATAATCGTGCACCACATTACCACATAGGAGACTCTTTGCAACACCAATTGTTGCCATATCTAGGACTATGCCTAGATGACTTGCGAAACCAAGGCGGTATGGATGGGCGATTCCCTGCCCATCAACTAGGAGTATATCTGGCTTAATGCTTAGCTTTCTTATTGCTGAAACCGCTGGCGGAATTTCCCTAAAGGATAGTAGGGTTGGTATATAGGGAAAGCGGGTCTCAACCTTTGATATCTTCAACTCTACAATCCTCATAGAGCCATAATCTAGGACTGCAACAGCACCTATAGAGAATCCTTTAGCATAGGCAACATCAACACCGGCAATATGCCTGATTGGTGTTGGAAAACAATCCTCCAAGATAACCCTTTTAGATAGGTCTCTCTGGATTTTCCTAGCCCTCTCTAGGGAGAATCCTATCTTCGCGAGCTGTTCCGCCCATAGGCTACTGTCTCTCATGGCTGGTCCTAGATTCTAGAATTCTCATTAAGTCCCTCATCGTATTATTGAGTGCAACTCTTCGGGCCTCTGTCGTCACATCCCCCCTAGTTGCCTCAATAACCCTTCTTCCAGTGTCGCACTTCCTCCTAAGCCCCGGTATCAATATAAGTAGCTCATCGCAGCCCATTATCTCTGTATAAATCGTTTCCATCACATTTAAGCATCGCTCCGCCCCCTCAACATCCCCCCTCCTTATCAGGTCTAGGGATCTACGCCTCAGCTCACCTATGACATCCGCTAATCCGAGGACATATGCTTCCTCTGGAACCCCGATTTCGCCTGGACCAATAAATCTCCCATCCTTTATAAGCGATAGGAATACTTGGGCCTCCGCATACTCCTCGAAGGCTGAGTCGACAAGTCCCGTGTAGAAGAGGCTCGGATGATCCCTTGAGATCTCAGCTAGTTTAGTGAGGCTGTTCCCAGCTTCCCTCAAAAGGCTTTCAGCCTCATCAACCCTATCTTTATGCGCTAGGAAGATTGCTTGCTTTGACATCCTCGTGATTCTACGGGCAATCACCTGAATCTCTTGACGTAACACATCCTTTTTTATAGAGTTCTCCCTAATACTGTTGAGGATCTCACTCAGCGACATGGCATTTCACTTCGCACCATAATATTCTCTTCTAGTTCACACTTTAAGAGTTTGCTCCTTAAGAGACTTTGAAATAAGCATTTTTAAGTCGGTAGCGCACTCTATCTTTTAGGTTATGGGGGTAATTTCATGGTGCTTGATAGACTGTTTAGAAGGAGAAGGAAGAAAGAGGGAATACAGATGCCTATGAGCACGTTCTTGAAGGTCAAACCGGTGAGGAATCCAGCTCTAAAGTGGGAGAAGGATAAGAAAACAAAGGAGATAAAAATAATTGTTCCTCTACAGCCCCCAGAGGAAAAGAAGCAGAAGAAGAGCATTCTAGACAAGCTCTTCCCACCAATGCCCACTGAGAGAGTAATATCTCTTGATAAGGTTGGATCTATTGTTTGGGAACTCTGCGATGGTAATAGAACAATAGGAGACATCGCAAATTACTTAGTCGAAAAATATAAGATATTGCCTGAGGAGGCTGAGACATCATTAAATGTCTACTTCAACCAACTCTCTGGAAGGGGCCTTATAGGCTTCATCCTCCCAGAGGATCTCAAAGATAAGCTGAAAGAGGATCGAACAGGTATAAAGGCTTAATCTCAGATAACACTCAACTGTAATAGCCTAGGAGATGCATGTGTTATGCCGAAATTCACGGCTGAGCAGCTTATAGATTTAGGGACTAGAATCTTCTCGGCCGCTGGGGCACCATCTGAAGAGGCTAGACTAGTCTCGGAGTTCCTCGTTAGGGCCAACTTGGCTGGTCACGACTCACACGGTGTCATACGCATAATAGAATATGTAAACAATATTGAAAAAGGCGCGATAAGACCCGGAGCTAAGATCGAGGTTTTTAGGGAGACTCCTTCATCAGCCATATTAAATGGTAATTGGGGTTTTGGACAGGTTATAGCGAAAAGGGCCATGGAGATGGCTGTCGAGAAGGCTAGGGATGGAGCCGTGGGTGTCGTATGCGCCTTCAACTGCAATCATGTTGGTAGGCTAGCAGATTATACCATGATTGCGTTAAGCAATGATATGATTGGTATAGCTATGGTTAACTCAACAAGGTTTGTTGCGCCATTTGGCGGGAGGGATAGGATGCTCTCAACGGGCCCAATAAGCTTCGCATTCCCATCAAACCTAGAATTTCCATTAGTTGTGGATATAGCTACAAGCGTCGTCGCCGAGGGAAAAGTTAGGGTTATGCTGCATAAGGGTGAAAAGATACCATTCGGCTGGATAATTGATAAAGATGGAAACCCAAGCAATGACCCCAAAGATCTCTATGATGGAGGTGCACTACTACCCCTCGGCGGCGATGAGGTTGGGCATAAGGGCTTCGGACTCGGCCTAGCCATCGAGATACTAACTGGAATCCTATCCGGCGCGGGCTGCGCATATGAGGAGAGTAAGAGGGGGAACGGCATATTCTTTGAGGCCATAAATATTGGGAGGTTTATGCCAATAGATGAATTTAAAAGGAAAGTTACTGAGCTCGTTAAGGCCATTAAAAGTTCTAGGCCTAGACCCGGCTTCAAGGAAATAATCATACCCGGAGAACCCGAATACCTAACGGAGAAATTAAGACTTAGGGAGGGCATATATGTGCCGGAGAGAACATGGGAGGAGATAAAGAGCATAGCCAAAAGACTCGGAGTTGACGGGATTCCAGAGTAAGCGCTTGGCTCCTAATATGTAGATCGTAATGTCCAAACTCTAACATATGCGTATTTATGCTTTAAAGCCGCTGCTAAAAACAGAATTTTTCACTTGAAAGCCCTTAACCCATAATGGGCCGGGGATTTCATCAAATAACATGAGATATATTTGCATATTTAAAACGCTTAATTTCTAATTTTCATACCCAATTTTGGTTGGGAAAGATGCGTCTAAGGATCCTTGCGGATCTAGAGTTAGAGGCGGCGCTATTAAGGGTAAAGAGGGAGGTGCTAAAGGCCCTTCTCGACAGGGGAAAGATTTCCACCGACACATTTAATCTCCTCAACCAGAGGATCTCTGAGATCGAGGGGGCTATGGTGAATCTCAGGAACATGATTGATGGTGAGAGGAAGTTTTGGGAGTCAGTATCTTCTGAGGGGTCGAAGATTCTAGAATCCCTTCTAGTTGACTTTAGGCTCCTTAATTTAGTCGGTGACATCGGTGATGAGGAGTGGCTCAGAGTTAGTAAGATCATAGAGATGGGGCTCCACCCCACTAAATCCCAAGGGAGGCTTTCCATAACAAAGTCTAAAAATAGTATCTCTGCGGGCGCCAATACACAAAACAGGAGAGGCCATAATAATGCGACTCGAAGGGATAGGCAGGCGATGCATCAGGATGAGCATGGATTAGTGTCTATGTCAGATTCTCACTGCATGAATCCCTGGAAGCCCAGTTGTAGGAGAACAGATATTAAGCTTAGCATTTATTATAATGGGCAGTTCCTGCCAATATGCCATGAATGCTGGAAGGAGATATCTGAAAAGAACATAGAGTGGACAAGATAGCCGGGAAGAACTATGTATAATTTCTTAGGCTCACCAGCAATATTTTGGTAGCTCTTGGCCCGATAGGGTCCTCAAACCCTTATTAAGGGCTCGATCTTCTCTCTAATGGCTTCAGGTTTCATCTTAACCTTCCCTACATTAAAGACTCTCCAAACCTCTACATGCTCAACTACGCCGGACGGCTCAACTGTTCTAAGAGGCCCAAGGGTCTCGAGCTCAAGCATGTCTGGGTTAGTGTATACCTCAACGCTGCAGCCGAAATCCGGATACTCCGCTCCGCTCTCATATTGGAATTGCTTAAGGAAGAGCATGCCCTCAACCCAGTAGGCTATCCAGCATGGATTAGCGTTTGCACCGATCTTAAATGGTCCCTTAGCCCTAGGATCCTGCTTAACAAATATGTATTCTCTTGTGAGTGTAAGCCTCTCATCAGACATATCCGTGTATGGCCATATAGAAATGTGCCTATCTGGCAGCAGACCCTCAACATCAACCTTCATCGGCTTGACTGGTATTATTGCGAAGCCATCTCTCCTCATAACTGAAAGAGCCCAGCATGCCAACCTAATAGGCCAGCGTCCAATATTCCTAATCCTATGAATTACTTGAACACCACCGTTTCCGTCAGCCCTCACAGTTATCTCCTTCTGTATTGAGTTCTTCTCCTCTGGATTTCCATAGATGGTCAGCGAGCTAGCATCAGCCTCTATTCTCACCGGCTGATCGTCAAGTGAGTATGAGCGGGGCTTAGCCTCTGGAGCAGTCCAGAGCCTATGCCCACCGTAAATCTTCCAGAATCCCTCGGGTGTCTCTACGCCAAGATTCGGAAGGATCCCGAAGAGATTTATTTTAGGCTTCTCCGCGCTTGCGAGATAAATTATTCTCGGCCCTATATCGCATGCTACGCCTATAAGCAGGCCGCTGATCTGGGCGGTTTTAACCCTGAAGCCCTCGATAGTCTCCTCTCTAAGAGTTAGGGGCTCGGATCCCACATCTTTCCCTCCTATATGGCTGTGAAACTCTCAACAGTCTCCTTATCAAGCCTCTTAACAAGCTCGATGACGAGTTTAACTGCGTTCTCAACATCCTCTAGGCTTAGGAGGCCGACGTGGCTGTGTATGTGCCTAGTCGGTATGCCTATTACGACACTTGGACATCCAGCCCGGCTAATATGTATTCTGCCAGCGTCAGTTCCACCCCTAGCAATCTGCGATAGCTGGAGTGGTATTCCAGCCTCCCTAGCCACCTTTATAACGAATTCTTTTAGGGGCTGGTTTGGAATCATACTGCTGTCATATGTGCATAGGCTTGGGCCCCTCCCCATCTTTGTCGGAGCCTCCATAGGCTTTATGCCCGGAACATCACCGGCAATATCAACCTCAATTACTAGGGCTACGTCCGGGTCAACTATATGGGCAACTGTTTGGGCCCCTCTGGCACCAACCTCCTCTTGAACTGTTGCTGCGCCGTAAATTGTGTTCGGATGGCTAATCTTATCCTCCTTTATCCTCCTTATAGTCTCCATCATCACAAATGCGCCTATCCTATCGTCAAACGCCTTCCCCATCGCAACCCTACCGCCATTAATTAGCATAAATGGGGACCATGGAACAACTGGGTCGCCAATCTTAACGCCGGCCTCAATAGCCTCCTTACTCGACGTCACACCTATATCAATATACATGTTTCTTCTATCAACAGGCTTCTGCCTCTCCTCATCGGTCAGTAGGTGAGGTGGCTTAGCGGCTATAACACCATATAAGTCACCCTTTTCAGTCCTTACAACAACCCTCTGTGATAGAAGCACCTGATCCCACCATCCGCCTAAAGGATTGAATGATAGGAAACCTGTGCTCTCATCTATTCCAGATATAACGAAACCAACCTCATCTATATGCCCAGCTAAAAGGACATGTGGCCTCTCAGAAGTTCCCTTACAAACAAAGATCACTGAGCCGAGCTTATCAGTTTGAATGTCGTCGGAGTAGGGCTTCATATAATCCTTAATTATCTTAGCGGTCTCCCTCTCAAAGCCCGATGGCCCAAAGGATTCGGTCATTCTCTTCAAAACATCTAAAGCCTTCTCATCAAACATGCCGCTCTCCCACCATTTATCATCTACATTCTCAAGTATCTTTCAATAAAGCCTTTAATTTTTTCTATGGCCTCGGCGATTATCTCTAGGCTTGTCGCATAGGATATACGTATATATCCCTCGCCACAAGAGCCAAATACTATGCCCGGGGTTGTTGAGACCCCCTCCTCCTCAAGAAGCCTCATACATATATCGAGGCTTGACATCCCAAGATCCGGGAGCTTAGGGAAGACATAGAAGGCCCCCTTAGGCATCACACATCTAACACCTGGAATCTCATTAAGGGCCTTAACAACATATTTTCTCCTCCGGTCGAACTCCTCAACCATCCTCCTAACGCATTCCCGCGGACCTTTTAAAGCTGCGATGGCGGCTTTCTGTATGAAGCTCGCTGGACATGTTGTCGTCGCCTGCTGCATTCTATTCATTGCATCTATTATGGTTTCATTTGCAATAGCGTATCCGAGCCTCCAGCCAGTCATAGCATACGCCTTACTGAATCCATTAATGAGTATTACATTCTCTCTAATGTTGCTGAAGCTAGCCATGCTCCTGGTCTCGAAACCATCATAAACTATCTCGTCATAGATCTCGTCTGATAGGACAAGCAGATCGTGCTCGGCCGCTATATCGGCGATGGCCTTAAGCTCGCTGACCCCTAGAACCCCACCAGTCGGATTATTTGGGGAGTTAACAAGTATCATCTTAGTTCTACTTGTTATCTTCTCCTTAAGCATCTCCTCATCCAGTCTGTATGATTCGCCGCATGGAACCTCGATAACCCTAGCCCCAGCAGCCTCGACGCATGTAAAGTGGGTTGGCCATGTAGGTGTTAAAATCAGAACCTCATCACCGGGGTTCAGGGTTGCCATGCAGGCGCAGTATATTGCGTGTTTTGCGCCGGGCGTCACAATTATCTCCTTATCTGGATTTGCCTCGACACCCCTCTTCTCAAGCAAGTATTCGGCTATTGCCCTCCTAAGCTCAATTATGCCTAGGCTTGATGTGTAATGTGTGAAGCCGCTCATTAGGGCTTCAACTGCAGCCCTTTTTATATGTTCGGGTGTGTCGAAGTCCGGTTCGCCAACATCTAAATTGTATAGTTTCTTTCCGCTCCTCGCCAGCTCACGGGCCCTCTCGGCCATCGCTATCGTTCCGGAATGCTTGATAATATCCATCCTATCCGCCAGCCTCAAAAATTCACCTCCTTTCCAGCATCGTCCTGCCAATCTTAAATGATAACGATTATCCTCCCCTATATTTTATTTTACTGTCGGCGGAGAACTCCTCTTATGCTCAGTTCTAATATGCCTCTGTAGAATATCCCTAACCAGTTCTATCTGAACCCCAAATTTCTCGCTTACCTCCTCGGCTGAGAGACCCTTATCAAATAATCCAACGAGTATTTTGTCTATGATCGAGTAATCAGCCGGGATCTCATCGGCCAACTTATGTCCAGGATAAAGTTGCGGGCTACTAGGCTTCTTCACAATTCTCTCCGGTAGTCCGAGGTAGGCTGCTAGCTCCCTAACCTGGGTCTTCAGTAGATGTCTTATTGGGAATATGTCGGCTGCGCCATCGCCGTGCTTAGTGAAGTATCCTATTAAATACTCGCTCCTATCACTTGTTCCCACAACCAGATAATTGTGGAGGTTTGCGTAGAAGTATAGGATTAACATTCTAATCCTAGCGCGCATATTTGCCAATGGCATCCTATAGATTGGGTTGTTAGGGTCGATTCCCAAGGCGCTCACAAACGCATCACATATACCATCTATGTTGATTATCTCGGCTTTCATACCCAGCATCTTAGCTAAGCCCACAGCGTCCTCTAAATCCTCCCTAGGCGTGAAGCTGGTAGGCATTATAAGGCCTAGAACTCTGTTCCCGCCAAGCGCGCGGACACATAATGCAGCCGCTAAGCTGCTGTCTATGCCGCCGCTTAGGCCTAAAACGACCCCGGATGCACCGGCCCTCTCAACCTCCCCCCTTATAAAATCCACTATCTCATTAATAGTCTTCTCAAAGTCTATTCTCTGGGGCTCTCCGCCCAATCCACATCTCTCCTCAAAGCCAAAATATGGAGTGGTGTTCACGACTATAAATTATGCGCTCCACTGGAATAGTAAAGCTTAAATCTCCGGCTAATGCCCTCTCTATAGGTGACTGTTTAATTGGCGGGTGAGGAAGAAACCACAATACTGTATCAGTGCGTTAAATGCGGGGCCATAGTTAAGTCATCCGAGCTTGAGCTTGGCATAAGATGCCCATACTGCCGCTATAGGGTTCTGAGGAAGGTTAGGCCGCCAATAGTCAAGAGGGTTCTGGCCAGATAGGACCCCACTCACATTATATACTTCCGCGAATACTTTTCTTTGGTGATGATCATGGAGAGATTTAAGGTTAGGGATCTGAGCCTAGCCGATAAAGGTGAACTGCTAATTGAGTGGGCTTCTAGGCACATGCCAGTCCTAAACCAGATTAGGGAGCGATTCAGCATTGAAAGGCCTTTCAACGGCTTAAGGATCGGCGCATGCCTCCACGTAACCAAGGAAACAGCCGTCCTAGTTAAAACTCTCATCGCCGGCGGAGCGGATGTTGCATTATGCGGCTCTAACCCACTCTCAACACAAGATGAGGTTGCGGCGGCCCTAGCTAAAATGGGCGTCAGCGTCTACGCCTGGCGTGGTGAGACTGTTGAAGAGTATTATTGGTGCATAAACCGTGTTATAGATCATGACCCCATGATCACAATGGATGATGGCGCCGATCTCGTTGGGACAATCCACTCCTCTAGGAGGGAGGCTCTGAAGAATATTATAGGCGGAACCGAGGAGACTACAACTGGAGTTATGCGTCTTAGGGCCATGGCTCAGAGGGGCGTCCTACAGTATCCGATTATAGCGGTTAATGATGCGTACACTAAGTATCTCTTCGATAACCGCTATGGGACTGGGCAGAGCACGATAGATGGTATCTTAAGGGCAACAAACACCCTCCTAGCTGGAAAGAGGTTCGTTGTCTGCGGATATGGCTGGTGCGGGCGAGGCCTAGCTATGAGGGCTAGGGGGATGGGCGCTAACGTCATAGTGACCGAGGTCAATCCATTAAGAGCCCTTGAGGCAGTAATGGATGGTTTCCAGGTTATGCCTATGAGTGAGGCTGCGGCTATAGGGGATATATTCGTGACCGTCACAGGAAATATCAATGTTATTAGGGGGGAGCACATGCTCAAGATGAGGGACGGTGCAATACTGGCGAACAGCGGACACTTTAATGTAGAGATAAGCCTACCGGACCTCGAGTCCCTCTCCACATCAAAGAGGACTATAAGGCCGAACCTTGAGGAGTACACGCTTAAGAATGGTAGGAGAATATATCTGTTAGCCGAGGGGAGACTTATAAATCTGGCCTCTGCTGAGGGGCATCCATCAGAGGTCATGGACATGTCATTCTCAAACCAAGCGCTATGCATTGAGTATTTGGTTAAGGGGCCTAGGCTTAAGCCCGGAGTATATAGGGTTCCTGAGGAGATCGATGAGACTGTTGCTAGGCTTAAGCTTAAGGCCATGGGCATAGAGATTGATGAGATGACGGAGGAGCAGAAGAAGTATCTGCTGAGCTGGGAAGCTGGGACAACGTAATCGCCTAGCCAGCGGATTAGGCGGGCTCATAAATTATTGAGGGATGGATGATGGTCGAATATTATCTGCCTAGAGGGATGCGCCCCTCAACCCTAGAGGAGCGGAGAAAATTCTATACTGAGGAATTTAATATTGCTGGCGTCCGCGATTGGTTTAGGAACTGGATTGGCAAGGTTGTCTTCGCGGTGATAATTGGTAGGCATACAAGGATTTATCCGCCCGAGTATGAGGAGGATGCCTCAGCAACCATCCTAATAGACAGCTATAGGAGCCTAGAGGATGTTAGGGGATGGATACTTGAGTTCCTCCCAGAATCAGTATATTATGACAGAAATATTTATGATGAAGACGGCAACGTTCTAGGCCAAGAATTGGCCTTTGACCTAGACCCAGAGAACCTAACATGCCCAATACACGGATCCCTCGAGGATAAGATGCGTAGGGGTCAGGGCCTAAGCTTCTGCGAGATAGAGCTCGAAATGGTTAGGGATGAGACAATAAGGCTCTACGAGGAGCTCTCGAAAAACTTCTCAAACCTAAGAGTAGTGTATTCTGGAAGGGGCTTCCACATACACATTCTCGACCTAGAGACCTTCAGCTGGAGCCATGAGGAGCGTAGTAAACTTGCAAGGAATATGAGGGAGATGGGATTCATGATAGATGAATGGGTAACCTCCGGGAGCATGAGATTGATTAGGCTCCCCCACAGCCTTCATGGAATGGTCTCCAGAATAGTCACGCCGATAAATGCATCCGAGCTCGAGTCATTTAATCCCATTGAGGATAGGAGATGCATACCAAAGTTTCTTAGAGAAGGTGGGAGAGACGCCTAAAAGCACTAGGCTCTTACCCCTCACTTTCTCTTACATGCCCTCCGCTTCTTTACCTCCTCGGCCTTCTTCTCCTCCTTTCCATAATAGTAGTATTTCTTTTTCTTTTCAGCCTCTGACAAGTATAATTCCCCCAACCTCGAAGATATTATCTCATCCTTTACCCATATAAAATTTAGCATTATCCTTAAATGGATAGTGACAGATCTTTCTTGATAAGCTGGTGAATGTGATGGAGCCAGCATGTGAGAGAATGGACTGGAAGGTTAAGTTACTATCCGATCTTGCTAGGGAGATTTATTCATCCGTCCACCCAATCCTCGGGACATCGAAGGCTGGAGAGAACGTCGGCTTAGGCTTCGGAGGGGACAAGACAAAATTCATAGACGCCGTATCTGAGGATGCAGCCCTAAAGTATTTGGAGAGATCTGGTGTTTCATGCGTGTTTGTTGGCGAGGAGTGCGGTGTTAAGGAGATCGGCTCATCACCAGAATTCTACCTTATAGTTGATGGTGTTGATGGAACAAGTAATGCTGTAAGGGGAATAAGATTCGCCTCGGCATCTATAGCCATGTCGCCAACCAAGTGGCTCGGTGACATAGAGGCAGCGGTCGTAATAGACCTATTTGATGGGGGATTATACTCGGCTATAAAGGGTAAGGGCGCCGAGTATAATGGCAGGCCGATTAAGCCATCAGACATAAGAAGCCTTAAGGACGCGATTGTAAGCATAGATGTTTCAAGGAGTAGGAAGTCGATAAAGAGGACCGCGCCAATAATGGGTAGAGTTAAGGGCTTAAGATCCCTCGGCTCAGCATCACTAGAGATATGCCACGTCGCATCGGGACTCCTAGACGCTTACATTGATCTGCGGGATATGCTCAGGACAATAGATTTTGCGGCTGGAATGCTGATAGTTAGGGAGGCTGGAGGTTTATTTCTTCAGCCCAGCGGTGAGGAGATCCCAAATGTCCCGCTGACTGAGGTTAGGCGCTTCTCGGTTATAGCCTCAGCGAACAGAAACATTTTTGACGAAATAATCTCCTTAATTGATTTAGGATAATCCGCGCCAAGTGCATATTTATGAGTGAAGAGCCTAGAACATTACTTAAGCCGGTAAGTCCCTACCCAGCATTATTGATTGAGAGCGGCTCGGAGAAGTTCCTAACCATCTCAGACATACATTTGGGTTGGGAGGCAAACCTAGCTGGGGAGGGGGTTCACGTCCCATCCCAAACAAATAAGCTTCTGAGAAGACTTGAAAGGATAATATCGCTTGTTAAACCCGACTGCCTAACCATACTCGGCGACATAAAGCATACGATTGAGAAGATTGAGCTTGAAGAGTGGCGGGATGTACCAATCTTCTTCGAGAGCCTCCTCAGAAAAATATCATGTATAAAAGTTATTCCCGGAAATCACGATGGGAACATAGAGGTTTTGTTGCCAGAGGGGGTTGAGGTGGCACCGCAGCAGGGGATTGTTATTGGCGGGGCCGGACTATTCCATGGGCATACATGGCCGGACATAAAGCTATTAGGCTGCGAAACGCTGATTATAGGGCATATACATCCAACAGTAACATTTAAGGATCCAATGGGCTTCCGAATAACCAGCCAAGTCTGGGTTAGAGCACCATGCGATAGGCCCACGCTAGTAAGGTCAACACTAAAGCACTATAATGTTAGGCTTAAGAGGGATGATGACCCAGAGGAGATTTTGAGGGCAAAATTCTCCATCGAGCCCAAAGTTAGGAGCCTCATAGTAATGCCCTCCTTCAACGACTTTCTAGGCGGGAGGGCGATAAATAGGGCTTCAATATCTAGGGATGTGATCTTCAAGGATTTTATCGGCCCGGTTCTAAGATCCGGAAGCGTTGATCTTGAGAGAGCTGAAATTTATTTGCTAGATGGAACCTTTATCGGCACGCTTAACAAGCTGAGCATGCTAGAGTAGCTTTTCTGGGGATCTCACCCAGACCGTCATTGGGCTGCGCTCCCTATTGGCCCAAGCATAGTATGGTATTGCAGTGAACTCTACATTACGTACACTAAGCCTAACCTCATCCTTGTAGGCATATAATTTCCTTCCGAAGGCCTCAGGATCCACTGCTAATGCCTCACCACGCACAACCATCACCCCGCCAAGCAAATCCCGCATCCATTCAACCCTAATCTGAGAGTCATCGGGTAGAACAAGATCCCACACGTCGAATCCTGGATTATCAACGCCCTCAAAGCAGTAAACTATTGGTCCACGTTTCAATGCAACCCTATCATTATTCTCCATAACGTGTGGGTGGGAGATCAGCCTCTCAACCGGCATCTTAAGCAAAATCCTAACTTTATCGCCATCTCTCCACGAGCGGCTTATCACGGCATACCCAGACACCAAAGGCCCACTAAACTTCTCGCCATTAACAGATATGCTCGCATCCCTACACCAGCCTGGAACACGTAGGTGGAGGTTGAACTCTTTCACGTCCGCTGGATGTATGGTTATGTTAATCTCCCCATCCCATGGGTAATTGGTCTCTTGGATAAGAGTTATCTCCGATCCATCAAGGTCTATCCTCGCCTTTCCACTGGCATAGAGGTGCACCCATACACCGTTATCCGATGTGCTGTAGAAGTAGCCGGGTAATGAGGCTATCAGCCTAGCTATATTTGGTGGGCAGCATGCGCACTCAAACCACTCTTGACGCCTATGCCTACCCCTATCAGCCAATGGATTAACATAAAAGTAGTGTCTGCCATCAAGGGATATTCCAGACAATACTCCATTGTATAGGGCCAGCTCCATTATATCTGCGAATGCGCCGTCGCCAGTTAATAGTAGCATGCGCCAGTTCCACATGAAATTGGCTATGGCAGCGCATGTCTCGGCATAAGCCCTAGAATTTGGCAGCTCATAGTCTTCGCCAAATGCTTCGCCTTCATATCGCGAGCCAACCCCACCAGTCACATACATTTTACGCTCAACCATATTGTGCCATAGGCGCATGAGGGCCTCAAAGAGGGTTTTGTCACCAACCTCAGCATATACGTCCGCCACTCCGCAATTTAGATATAGGGCTCTGACAGCATGCCCCACGATCTCGTCCAGCTCCCTAAAGGGCTTATGGTCGATGTGGTATGGGTTTCCTCCGATAATGCCTTTCCCACGGTTATCGATGAAGAAGCATGCCAGATCCAAATATTCCCTCTTCCCAACAGTCCGATATAACTCTACGAGGGCCATTTCGACCTCAGGATGCCCGGGTACACCAACGCGCTTCCCTGGACCGAATGTGTCAACTATGTGATCTGCAAATCGGCATGCGATCTCTAGGAGCCTTCTGTTGCCAGCTGATCTATAGAGCGCCACGGCCGCCTGCATCAAATGTCCAGCGCAATAGAGCTCATGCATATCCCTAAGGTTCTTCCACCGCTCACTCTTCCGCTCAAAGGTGAAGAATGTGTTTAGGTAGCCGTTCTCATCCTGTGCCGCGGCAATCTCATCAATAGTTTGCTCCACTAAACTAATAATTTCTGGGTTAGGTTCATATGCGTGTGAAAAGGCTGCTGCCTCAATCCACTTATAGACGTCTGAGTCATTAAAGACTAGGCCGCGGAAGCTCCCGGTCTCCTTCCCAGACGCCCTCCGGAAATTAAATATGCGGCCAGTCTCCTCTAGCAGCCTATACTGGGATGGAATGGTAACCTCCCTTATAATCTTCAGCCTAGGAGCCCAGAACCCATCCTCCAGCCGAACGTTCTCGATGGGAACCGGCCTTAGCCTAGCATATAAACTTCGCGATGTATCGGTAACAACCGTAAAGTGTTCTTTACCCACCAATAACATTTCCCCCCGATATACGAGAAAATAGTCTCAAGCAATTTAAATGTTTAGTGGTAGAAAGCGATTATATTGGAGGGAAAAATTTGGGGGAGCCGATTACGTTTATGGTAGGCATACGGCTGTCTGAGTATGCTGGACCCCCTCAATTGCATGTATCCTCTTTATAACATCCTTCAACGTCTCTAGGCTGTCTAGTTCGGCATAAACTATTATATCATATTGTCCTGTTACGGCATGAGCGGTCTTCACACCCTCAATCCTCGATATTTCTGAGGCCACCTGCCACGGCTCTCCCCTTTCAACCTCAACTAGAATATACACGCTTATCTGCATTAGGCACACCAAGAGTATTTTATGGTGAGAATAATTAAAAATATATCGCAGTTCCACAATACTAAATCTAGGACTCCACGTAAAATTTTAGGAAGCCCCGGGGATGGAGGAGGAAAAACTAAGGAGGATAGCCGAGCTTAGGGAGATTCTAGAGGAAAGAATTAGGAGCTTAGAGGGTGAGATTGAAGGATTAAGGACGCTTCTGGAATTCGTTAATGAGATTCTGCTTGAAGTGAGCTTCAAAAGGGCTGAGGAGATGGTGGCGCCGCCAAAAGCCGCTGAAGTAGCACCAGTTCAGCCTCCAAGCCCACCGCAAGTTAAAGCGATTCCACTTAAGACTGGTGGTGGAGAAAACTTAGCAAACATATATATTGAGGGCCGAAATATGCGTGTCATACCTGAGGCGGATAAAAAATTCGATGTTGGCACGCCACCCTTTAAGGCCTTCCTAGTAGATAAGGTTCTAATGAGGATGCATGAAGTTGACCAAGAAGCTGTTAGGAAGGGTGAACTTATGCCCGATGAGGCCCTATCCTTCGATATAAAGACTGATGGAAACATATTACGTGAGATACTTGTTAGAAATATAACGCCGCAAAGGGAGCGGGAACTCCGCTCGGCAATAAGATGGACCCTAGAAAAAATGTATGAGAAAACAAGAGCTTAACACGAAAAGCTCATATTAGACATTCACCCTTAAGCTCTCTTGGACGATGAGGAAATCGAGGTACGAGGACGCACCCTCAGTGGATGACGAGCTTTTCCCGCTCCT
>JAGTQA010000005.1:0-2373 GCA_018396975.1 Candidatus Bathyarchaeota archaeon
ATTTTTGCATCGAAAATGAGGTTTATCCATTTCTGGTCTCTTGGTATTTCTCCCTGCTTTAAGACTCTGAGAGTATATCGATCCCCATATTTCTCCGGTTTCTCAACGGCTTCCAAGATTTCATCGACCTTGAACGCCTCTGTTTCCGATATGTCCGCATACATGAAGACTGTTTTATTCCCCTCACGTTCCTTCTCGTTGGCGCATTTTTCAAGGAGTATGATGCATGTGCCTATTAGTGGCACTGGGAAGACTCTGGCCGAAATGTCAATTAAGGCTTTAACCTTGAAGTGGTCTAAGAGGAAGCGGCCGAAATCTACGCCGTAATCTGTTTGGAGCCAGCTGTCAGAAATAATCATTCCAAGCCTTCCGCCCTCCCTAAGCATTGAATAGGCATGCATGATGAAGTGAATATAGATGCCGGGCTCAATGCCCCTCTGAACCTGCGCGGTCAAATTATACTCCGACAACAGTTTTCCAATAGAATCTTTGATGGCCTCCCTCGTCTTCTCCGGGATCTCAGTCCACCGCGTATATGGCGGATTAGCGATGACGGCGTCAAACTTTGGAATAACAATCTCACGCTTCGCTTCTCCAGCCAAGGTCTTAACCGCATAAGGTGAGACAACAGTCTGCTCAGCCTTAACCCTAAAGAAATCGGTGTGAATCGTGTTCACTTCGGTTGAGGGCGCCCTAATATAGCGCGTAGCCAGGTTTAGAGCGGTTAAATGAAGTGGAAATGGGTTGATGTCAAAGGCGTAAAGCTGCCTTAAAATCTCCTTATGCGCCTTCTCAGTAGGCTCCCTATAGCCCTTCAACTCCAATAGGCGCTTATACGCCTTAACCAAGAATGTTCCGGAGCCGCAGCCGGGATCTAAAACCTTATCATCCGGGCTTCTGACAGCCCACCTCGTGATCAGCTCCGCTATAGCCGGCGGAGTATAGAACTGCCCAAGCGCATGCCTCTCGGCCGCTGGAATAAGCTCCTCATATATGAAGCCCACAATATCTGAGCCCAAGTCCTCAAGCCTATGATGCTCCATATCCTCAATGAACGCGTTAATGTTCTCAAGAACAAAGGGGTCGTCCGGGAGCTCAATCTCATCGTAGATGCCAGTGTAGAACACTGGCTCGAAGTCGCCGGTAGCCTCAACGGCCTTAGCGAAATAGCGGTTCAGAATATCCAAGTAAGACTTGGAGTCAGGAGCCGTGATAGACCTGAGCTTGCGCCCACCCAGCTCCTTAAAATGCCTCTCCAAAACCTTATAGAAGATGATTTTATTCATGAAGACGTAAGCCATCTCCTTAGCCAGCTGAGAGGCATCGGGCTTATAGCCAACCTCGCCAGCAAACCTCTCATATCGAGCCCTAAACCCCTCATCCACCCTAATTTTCCTCCGAATCAGGGGCTCAATGGTCTCAGAAAGCCATGTCACAAAGTCCCTGAGCAGAATAATAAAAGACCAGTCGAGCGGCGTAACGGCGACGGGAACCCTCTTATAGAGGCGGGATACAGTGATGAGAATTTCCTCCGCAAACTCCTCATTAATAGTTATGCGCTCCCTTATCAGAATCCTATGCGTATCAAAAGAGAATTTCTCGCCGGCTTCAGGCCTTCTGAACAGCGCAAAAACCCTTCCATTCGTCGTTGCAAAGTAGGGTGCGCCCGAATAAATCGCATACCAAAGAGCCTGATCGATAACAGCCCTACTCGTCGGCATAATATTGCGGACAACCCTATAATAGCCCCTCTCCTCATATTTACGCTTAGTCTCGATAACTAAGAGAGGTTTACCCCCAGCCAGAAGAACCGCTAAATCAGCCCTACGGCCATTAACGGGAAACTGGGTCTTAGGCTCATCGAACCTAACGCCATCGATAATAAAGCCCCTCTTCTCTAAAACGCTAAGAATATAATGATAGAGTTTACTCTCAACCTCAGCCTCCAAACCCATTAAACCCGCCCCACACTAAGTCAGCCCCTCGCCTTAGGAATAGTGAACTTCGACTTTGGACCCTCATAAAAGTTGAACTTAGCCCCGCACCTCTCACATTCAAAACGCCTAACCCTATAAAACCTAAAAACCCACTCCCTCAAAAGCCTACCCCTAATCTCCCCACCACAAACCGGACACCTAACGCTAACACCCATCAAACAATCCCCACCCTAAATATTCACGCAATTAACCTAAAAGGCTTTTCAAGATACTGGCTCAAACAGAGCCTCAGGCATTCAAAAGGACCAAAGAGCCACAAACAGTTAAGACCAAAACTTCATGTACGCTTTCCAGCTTAAACCTTTAAACAGAAAACAAATGGGGGAGGAAAAAGAAAATGCCTAAGCCCTGTATGGCCGGTTTAACCCTGAAGAAG
>JAGTQA010000005.1:2592-4196 GCA_018396975.1 Candidatus Bathyarchaeota archaeon
GGGACGGCCCCAAACATGCAAAATAGGACCCTAACAACAGAGCCAATTTTAAGCCCCGTTTCAAAAAAGCAACAAGATTTTTGGTGCGGCCGCCGGGATTTGAACCCGGGTCCTCGGCGTGGCAGGCCGACGTCCTAGACCAGGCTAGACTACGGCCGCCTCCTATTTTACCACTAAGTTTTACGTTACTTTTTCTCTATTAACTTTTTTGGTGAATAAATGTTATTTTTTGGCATATATTGGTTAGTCTACCCGAAAAACATTTACAGTATCCTATTTCTTCTGTATTTCCTACTCATTCTGAGGAGCAGCTCAAAGTTTTCTATGCTCATCTCTACTGGTATATCTCCCTCTGAGCCCAAAATATAGCCTCCGCCGGGACTTCCAACCCTAAGCCTATCAAGTAGATGCTCTTTTAGCTCTTCGGCGCTCATAAAACCGATATTCTTGCTTAGGCCCCCAAGAAAACATAGATCCTCACCATATTTCTCTTTTAGGCTTTTGAGGTCCATGTTATCGGTTGGCCCAACTGGATTAAGCATATCTAGGTTAGCCCTAACAAATAGGGGGACTAGAGAATTTATGTTTCCATGACTATGCATATTGACGAAGGCACCATATTTATGCGCCAGCTCTATGGCTTTCACATGCCAAGGATATATGAGCTCCTCATAGAGCTTGGGGCTCATGAAGGTTCCATCCCTATAGCCTAAATCATCAGGCCACTCTATCATCATAGCTCCTCTCTCAAGAAGGTTCTTTTCAGCCTTTAGGTTAAACTCGCCAAACTTAGCGATAATCTTCTTAAGGAAGCCTCTCCTCACATACATATCTCTTAGGATTACCTCGAGCGGGCCCCTCAGAAAATACCAAACTCCTGAGAAGAAGCCATTAATGCTACAGGATGGGAAGAAGCCCCTATCAACAACATACTTTATTGCTTTCTCTAATCCCTCATACCTTGCTGGGTCATCTGGATCTGGGAGCTCAAGATTATCTATGTCATCCTCGGTTTTCACCGGGTAATCTATATATTGCCGTGCCCAGATCGTTCTGGATGTTCCAACACGCCACCTGGCTCCAGTCTCCCACTCCACAATACTCCACTCTTCCCCGCTCTCAATAACCCTTTTAATTCTGATTCCTCCACCGCCAACCCCAACTATGAAGTTATCCATGTAATCGGCCACCCTCAGAGCCTTCTCTATATGCTCTAGTCCAGCGGCCGTTATCTCGCACATGGCGCTCCTCACCTCGCCCTCAAAATAAACACTCCTCTTATCAATGTTTGATTCTATGATTGGGATGAACTTAGCCCTCGACATCTCATTCGTGAAGCCCAAAACCTGAGGTGTAACGGGCGGCTCCTCATGAAGTAACACTGAGAGAACGCATTCAAACCTATTAACCGTCAAACACAACCCTCCGAGAATCCAGCACTTAAGACCATAAATATAAACTTTGCTTGAGAAAACCTTGAGGTAGGGGGAATCTTCTAATTAAGCATTTGACGAAATTCTTAAACTCCTACTCTTAGCTGGTTAAGAGTTAATGGATTTGGGGGATTGCTTCTTCTTTGTTAAGGCTGTAATGGATGTTGCCAG
>JAGTQA010000059.1 GCA_018396975.1 Candidatus Bathyarchaeota archaeon
CATTGAACTGGGCTTGGACTCTCGCTTTTATAGGTAAGTGGAAAGCATAGTAGGCTTTCGACTCCATCAATAACTATGAAGTTTATGCCAATATGCTCAATATGCCTAACCTCTGCAACATCCAGTATTTCCCTGAGGTCACCTGTTTCCTCATCCAGAAATGTAAGTATTCTCATTTTAACTCCCCGCCTACTCGCCTCCTTTAAAAGCTGGGTGAAGTTGCTCGGTACGCAGGGCTCTCTCAACCTTCTAATATATATGAGGATTTCGTTTTCAGCCTCCGTCAGCATTCTAGTGAGGCACTCGTGATATTCTTCCATGTCATTGAAGGCTAATGTTTTCTCTACGGGTTTTCCGGTTTTTAGATATTGAAGGATTATAGATATGTCTTGGGCGCTCAGCCACACCATATCAAAGAAGGTTTTTATTGAATGAATATAGTGGGGTGAGTCGGTCCAGAATCCTTGATCGCTCTCGGACTCTAGGCTTATGCTGTCGTCTATGGTTAAAGATGTTAGCGCCATCTTCCCATCAACTATAAGAAAGCGCGTTTTAACTGGTATTTCAGTATGTTTTATCGTGGCATATTTCATGTAGTCTCTTAGTGTTGCCGCGATTCTTTTATCGGAGATATTTGTTAGGATCTTTATTCTAACCATTCTGGCGCTTAGCTTCTTTAACAAGTCCTCAAGCCCATAAAGTGATAGGCGTATAAGATCGTTGGGTGTTGTTAGGAGGAGGACCTCACTCTCGCTATTTTCCAGCATCTGCGCTATAATTGTGTAGACGCTTCTCCTTCCACTATGAACTCTAAATCTGGTTTCGAGGGCATATTCCTGTTGCTGGCTTGGAATCCTTGACAGCATCTCTAAAACCTGAGAATACTTATTCTCCATCTCTGAGATCCTGCTTTTAGCCATCGATATCAATGCGTTAAGGGCCATGTTAGCTGGTATGGCTGAGAACTTCATGGGTCTGCCCGGTATTACGTTAATTAATCCCATGTTCTGCATCCTTTTAAGATTGCGATAAACACTCATCCGGTTTGTCTTTAGGGCCTTTGTGATCTCCCTAATACTGCTCGACCCAAATCTAGTTAGGTAAATGAATATTTGGGCTTGGGTTTTTGTTAAACCATAAGTTTGGAGCATATTTAAGATTTCTTCTAGCGACATGGCTTAACCCTCTGTATTATTGTAACGAACAAATGTTACATATTAATCTTTTTATAAAATCTCTTCATGAAAGAAATTCTAGGGAGGAAGGTATTTATAAATTGTGGGGGAAGCTATGGAGATAGGTTTAAGTCTCCTAAGCTCAAGCCGTCGGAGGAGTAAGCTGGAAATCTATGTGGATGTTTTGAGGATAATTGAGCGGGGTGTCAATAAGCCTACTAGGATTATGTTTGCCGCGAACATATCTTGGAAGCCTCTTAATGAGATATTGGCGAATCTTGAGAGGCAGGGGCTTATAGAATGCAAAACTGTGAAAAACCGCACATTAGTCTTCATAACGGAGAAGGGTAAGCGTATCTTAAGAACTCTTGAGGATATATCGGCTGAGCTTACGCCCCTCAAGAAGAAAGTTTAGAGTGGAAATATGGCCTCCTCTGGAAAGATTTATGCCTTCGCTAATATAGAGTATTAGATAATAAGGGATTTATAGGAGACTTGATTAGAAAAAATAAGTTCTTGGAAAAATATACCTAGATTTATCTGATGGCGGAAGGGAATGTTTGAAATGGGAAGGGATGATATCGATAGGACTCCGAGCGGTATCGAGGGTTTAGATGAGATTATTGGAGGGGGTTTTCCAAGGGGCAGCCTAATAATATTGGCTGGGAACCCTGGTGTGGGTAAAACGATTTTTTCGGCAAGCTTCCTATACCGTGGTATAGTTGATTATGGTGAGAGGGGCGTATATGTTAGTTTCGCCGAGAATAGGGAAGCATTCTTTAGTAATATGCGTGCATTCGGCTTCAATTTTGAGGAACTCGAGAAGGTGGGTAAATTCCGTTTTCTAGACTTGATAACTGCTAGGGAGGAAGCTGCGCCAGCAATTATGGAGACCATACTTAGGGAGGTGAGTGAGGTTGGTGCCAGACGCCTAGTAATAGACTCCTTCTCGGCTTTAGCCCAGATGTTTAAGGAAACACATGAGGTTAGAATTATCTTACATACTATTCTAAGTAGGGTCACTAGACTTCTTGGTTGCACAACACTTCTAATAGTGGAAAATCCCTATGGGGAGAATAGGATAGGTTTCGGCATAGAAGAGTTTGTTGCAGACGGGATAATACTGCTAAGAAGGAGCAGGCTTGCCGATAGACTCCTAAGGGAGCTAGAAGTGTTCAAGATGAGGGGAACACCAACATATGAAACACAAGCGGTCTTCACACTTAAAGGTGGATTCAAAGTTTTCCCACCATTTAAGCCTAAGCCGATTGAGAAGCCAAGCAGATTCCAGCCCCAACCTGACACTGAACTCTTCTTTTCCTCCGGCTCACCGGATCTTGATAAAATGCTTGGGGGTGGTTATCCTAGGGGTTCAATGGTTCTCATCGAGATAGATGAGCAGATTACGACATTACAATATCATTTGATTGCTGTTCCAGTAGCTTGGAACTTTATCGCTCATGGCAGGGGTGTATTTGTTGTTCCATCAGCGGGTGTAGATCAGAGTCTTGTATTGAGGAGGGCTTGGGAGGGGGGCTTTACAAAGGATGAGATAAACAGTCTTCTGAGGATACGTGTTAAGGATTATCCTGGAATTAAGTCGGAGCCTTATTTGGTGGCGTTTAGGGGCGAGAATTTTTCAGAGGACTATATGAGGTATATGGAGGTTGAGCGGGATCTTAGGGAGAGAACTGGGCAGCCAACATTATCCGTTATTGGAGTGGATACACTTATAAATATATATGGGGTGAAAGAGACGATTTCAGCCCTCAGGTTCTGCGCTACGAGAGTGAGGGAGGTAGGGGATCTAGATATTGTTTTGCTTAAGCCCGGCTACCCGAGGGTGACGAAGATTTTAAGCGCAATTGCGGACATACATTTGAGAATTACGCGGGAGCATGGTTCGGTGCTCGTTTATGGCATAAAGCCTAGAACGAATCTTTATGTGCTTGAGATGGACGTGTCGAGGGGCTATGCTATGCCGAAGCTGACGCCGATAATTTAAGGTGGAAAGCTGGTGAGGTTTTCATATGATTGAGTAATCTTGGTTGGAGAAGCACCTCATAAAGATTAAATAATTCTCTTGGCTTAAGTGTTTGTTGGTGGCGGGCTCATTAATATTGAATTTTGATTTGGGGCGATATTATGAACCGTATATCCACTGGGAGTATTGTTCTTGATTCTGTTCTTGGTGGTGGTTTTCCAGCTGGCAGCCTAGTGGCGGTTACTGGCCCTCCGGGTTCTGGTAAGACTATTTTTGCTGCCAACTGGATTTATAATGGTGTTGAGAGGCTTGGCTGTAACGGCTTGTATGTGAGTTTTGTTGAGGGGCGGAAGAGTTTCCTTGAGAATATGCGTGGTTTGGGCTTGGATTTTGAGAGGCTTGAGCGCTCTGGGAAATTTAGATTTCTTGAGATGGTCACTGTTAGGGAGATTGGAATCCCAGCGGTTTTTGAGCAGATAATACGTGAAATTGCCGATATGAAGGCGAGCATGCTCGTCATAGACTCCTTCTCGGCGGTATCGCAGGTTATAGAGAAGCCATATGACACGCGCATACTCGTCCATACGGTTCTGAGTAAGATTGTTAGGGAGATGGGCTGCACAACAATGATAATAATTGAGAAGATGACTGCCGAGGAAACCTATGAGCCAGCAGAGTTCCTATCAGACTTCATAATCCATCTCTATAAGGCTGAGGTTGATGAAGCGCTCCTAAGATGCCTAAGAATACTTAAGGCCCGCGGAACAGAAATACAGCAACCACGCTTAGCATTCACATTAAAGGGTGGCTTCAAAGTCTTCCCACCAATGGTTATGGGAGGGCTTCCAGAGCCAATAAAGAAGTTTAAGCTCGTCCCGCATGGCAAGGATTATTATTCCTCGGGTATCCGGGACCTTGATAGAATAATGGGCGTGATGTTTAGGGGTGGATGCTATAATCTACTGGAGTTTGAGGGGGATGTTACATTGCCGCCTGAGCGATTATTCAGGGTGAC
>JAGTQA010000019.1 GCA_018396975.1 Candidatus Bathyarchaeota archaeon
TAACAGCCTTCTTCCAGTTGACTGGTGAGCCGATTCTTATGGCTGTTGCAATTGTCTCCGGCCTATTAACAAATTCTATGTCGCCGAATCCCCTTTTGATTAGGTTTGCTATTGGCGCGGCGCCCTCAGCCTGTATGCCAACCATCTGCGGCAGCCTATCCACTAAGCCCATGGCATATAGCTCCCTAAAGCCCTTCCATATGGCGCTTATGTTTCCAGCATTCCCAACTGGCACAATAACCTTATCCGGAATCCTACGGCCAAGCTGCTCCCATATCTCGAATGCTATGGTCTTCTGCCCCTCAAGCCTATAGGGATTTATAGAATTTAGTAGGTAGATTGGGTGTGTTAGGCAGAGCTCCTCAACAATTCTTAGGGCCTCATCAAAGTTTCCCCTCACCTGAATAACTCTAGCCCCATGAATTATCGCCTGAATGAGCTTTCCAAAGGCTACTTTCCCAGATGGTATGAGAACTATACATTCAAGACCAGCTCTGGCCGCGTATGCCGCTAGGGATGCGGAGGTATTGCCAGTTGAGGCGCATGCAACACGCCTCATTCCGAGCTCCAGCGCCTTAGTCACGCCAACCGTCATACCCCTATCCTTAAAGCTTCCAGTCGGGTTTTCGCCCTCATTCTTCACATAAACATTTTTTAAGCCTAGTTCGCCGCCTAACCTGACGCATTTATTTAGGCTTGTTCCTCCCTCACCTAGGCTCACAATCTTGCTCCTATCGCTTACTGGTAGGAGCTCAGCGTAGCGCCAGACGGATAAGCCTCTAGCGCTCCATTTCACGCTAACATCGGGCCTCATAACTTCACTGCTATATTCAACTGAGAGTAGGTTCCCGCATCTCCGACATTTATAGACAATATCGCCTGGAGAGTATTCCGCACCGCACTCTATGCAGACCAAGATATAATGGCTGTTCTCCATATCCGCTGCGCTCCAAACGGACAATTTTTATTTGAGCAAGATTCATTTAAACTTTAGTTTTGCATAATTAATTGTTGGATTAAGGCGTATTGAGGAAGAGCTTATTGGAAAAGCATGCGACAAGCATCCTTCAATGCATAAGATGTGGAGAAAAAATTGAAGTGGAGATGCCGGAATATAAGTGCCGGAAGTGCGGTGGGGTTGGAACCCTAGAATATAGAGTTGACTATGAATCTCTAGGAGAAGTCAAATTTTCTGGCGAATTTAATTTCTGGAGATATAGAAGTCTTATGCCGAAGGTAAGTAATTGTGCAACGATGCATGAGGGTGGAACGCCACTATATAGGGCTGAGCGCCTAGCGAAGAGTCTTGGGCTTTCGAGACTATATTTGAAGGATGAAACCAGAAACCCAACGAACTCCTTTAGGGATAGGGCTGCGGCACTAATGGTCTCGAATATGCTGGATTTAGGCTATACGGCAGCTGTATGCGCATCAAATGGGAATATGGGTGCATCCCTAGCCGCATACTGCGCTAAGTATGGTATGGCATGCCATGTGATAATACCGAAACATGTCGATGTTGGCAAACTGGCCCAGATGATAATTTATGACGCCGTAATAGAGGAGTATGGCGAGACCGTTGATGAATCCATGGAGAAGGCCATGAATCTGGCGGATGAAACCGGGTGGTATCAGGCATCATCATCACTAAACCCACTTGTCATAGAGGCTCAGAAGACAATAGCCTTCGAAATATACGAGCAAATTGGCGTTCCAGATAATATTATTGTAGCCATGGGGAGCGGTGGAACAATCTACTCAATCTGGAAGGGCTTTAGGGAGCTTAATGACCTAGGCATGATAAAGGGTTCTCCGAGGCTCATAGGAGTCCAGTCCAGCGGCTGCCCACCAATAGTAAACGCTTATCTCGGAAAGGACGAATCCATCGAGAGCCCGATGACTAGGGCAACAAGCATATTCGTGCTCAATCCGCCAAAAAGGGACTTAGCGATAAAAGCCATAAGAGAATCTGGTGGACTAGCAGTCGCCGTCTCAGACCAGGAGATTCTCGAGGCAGAGCAGGAGATTGCGAAGATGGAGGGCATATTCGCTGAGCCAGCTAGCTCCGGAACAATAGCGGCTTTAAGAAGGCTTCTGGATGAATCAGCCATCGATAGGGGTGATAGCGTTGTCTGCCTAATAACTGGTAGCGGGCTTAAGGCAACGGATGTCCTACAAACCTTATCAAAGAAGCGTAAGATGGCTCTGTTAGAGGCGGAGTTCAGCACAAAGGAGAGGATACTCCGCATAATAGCGAGAAAGAGGACATATGGCTATGAAATATGGAAGGAGCTTGGGAAAAGCATGACTAGGGCAGCAATATACCAGCACCTAAATGACTTAAGGAGTAGGGGGCTAATAACAGTCCAAGTTAAGAATGGGCGAAAATATTTTACGATAACGCAGAGAGGTCGCAGGGTTCTAAAAGCCATAGACGATATAAAAGTTCTCCTTTAAAAGAGCGCGAAAATTTTATATAGTATAGTTACAACTATACTAATCAAGTTTAAACTAAACTATAAGGGGACTAGAACATGCAAAGCACAAAAACGAAGAAGACCTTCTCAGTTCCAAATTTAATGTTTGCCGCAGTCTCAACAGCGCTTGTATGTATCGCAACCATGTTCTTTAGCGTGTATGTTCCGGCAACAAGGGGCTTCTTTAATATAGGCGAGTCGATGGTTTTCTTATCAGCCCTACTTTTCGGACCGTTTGTTGGAGCCTTCGCTGGTGGTGTGGGCTCGATGTTAGCTGACCTCCTATTAAATTATCCCCATTATGCCCCGGCCACGTTGGTGATTAAGGCATCGGAGGGCTTCATAGTTGGATATTTGAGTAGGCGTAACCCCAAGTTTAATAGGGCGAGCTGGAGGATTCTAACATCTCTTTTAGGTGTGGTTGCCGGAACACTCTTGGCAACAATCGGCTCAATCTACTATAGTGGTGAGGTCGAGTTAACGATAGGGCAAACGATTATTCCACTCCATATTCCGGCATCATTCTGGCTCACGCTGGGCATAATAGTGGCAGCATCCATCATAATCGCAGGATTAATAACTGAGCCGGAGGTTGGCTGGACAATCCTATCAGTAATCGTCGGCGGCTTCATAATGGTTCTAGGATACTTTATATATCAAATGTATTTCCTATTCCCACTCTTCGGCATAGAAGCAATCGCAGTAGCCGAGGTGCCAGTCAACATCGGACAGATGACTATAGGCTCGATAATAGCTATTCCAACAGTGAGAATTATACGAAGGATATTTCCATTCCCACGTGGACAATAAATATAGAGGATATTTTGTCTAAACATTTTTATGTGTAAATCAAAAATTCTATTTCAGAAAATTTTTAAAGATTATTTAAGAAAAGTTTACTGGGTGTTTCTATGAGTGAGGAAGAGGTCAGAGTTCCAGTTTTGCCAGCGGTATGTATCTATCATGATGAGGAGAAATATTTGATTGAGGTTGAGTTGGCTGGCGTCGATAAGGATAAGATACATCTAGAGATGAGCGAGAGGGGTTTCTGTCTTAGGGCACCACGGGACGATATTGAATATTTCGGTTGCTGGACTCTGGCCCATGATGTTAAGCCAGATGAAGCAAAAGCGACATTTAAAAACGGCCTCCTAACAATTACTGTCCCATTAGCAAAACCAATGAAGGGGCTAATAAACAGTTTCTATCTAGCATAAAGTTTATTAACTTGCATATACTTTGGTAACCTTGTGCCTGAGAAGCTCTACACTACTGGTGAGGTTGCGAGGATTTTCGGGGTTTCCTATGTTGCTGTTAAGAAGTGGGCTTATTCTGGTAAGATTAGGTTTATTAAGACGCCTGGCGGGAAGTATAGGTTT
>JAGTQA010000004.1 GCA_018396975.1 Candidatus Bathyarchaeota archaeon
AAAAAGGAAGGCGCCTCGAAAATAGTTATTTGGGGCGAAAAATTTGTTAAAGGAAGATAGGCGCTTACAAATACTTGAAAGAATTATGAGGGAGCATAATTATCAGAGAAGCGCCCTCCTAGAAATCCTACACGCGGCGCATGAACTCTATGGATACTTCGATAAATCTCTTTTAGCATATATTGCTGAACGCCTAAATCTACCGCCAAGCCATGTTTATGGCGTAGCATCATTCTATCACTTATTCAAATTTAGAAAGCCCGGCGAACATATTATCTCGGCATGCATGGGAACAGCATGCTACGTGAAGGGTGTTGAGGAGATAATAGCGGCGATTGAAAGGGAATTCGATGTTAAGCGCGGCGGCTCAACACCAGATGGGCGCCTCTCGCTTTTTGTTACGCGCTGTATTGGAGCATGCGCCATGGCCCCAAATATAACAGTTGATGATGAAGTTATTGGAAGAGCGACTAAAGAGGTTGTTTTAGAAAGAGTAAGAAGGTTTCTTGAGGGATAAGTTTGAAGCCAGAGGATATTTTAAAAATAGCTGAGAAAGAGATTGAGAGGCAAAAGTCCTATAGATTTCGGATAAACGTTTGCTGTTCTAGTGGATGTTTGCCCTTCGGTGCTCTACAAGTCCTTAAAGCATTCGAGGATGCCATTAAAGAGTTTGGTCTTCAGGGCGAATGTAAGGTTTCAAGAACCGGATGTGTGGGAACATGCTCGGTTGGCCCAGTAGTTTTAATTGAGCCCGGCAGTTACTTATACCAGAATGTTACGCCGGAGAATGCTAGGGAAATAGTGAAAAATCACATAGTTTCCGGAAGACCTGTTAAAGAGCTGCTTTATGCAAATGAGGCCTTTTTTAGAAAGCAGCTTAGGCTTGTTTTGAGGAATGCTGGTAAAATAGACCCCCTTAGAATAGAGGATTATATAGCGGCTGGTGGATACTCAGCGCTAATAAAGTGCCTAACAAAGATGACACCAAAAGAGGTTATAGATGAGGTTATCGCAAGCGGGCTTAGGGGGCGTGGGGGAGCCGGCTTCCCCACGGGGCAGAAGTGGAATTTCGTTGCTAGGGAGAAGAATACGCCAAAATATGTTGTAGCAAACTTGGATGAGGGTGACCCGGGAGTATTCGCTAACAGAACATTGGCTGAAGCAGATCCACACGCAATAATTGAGGGTATGACCATAGCCGCCTACGCCGTTGGGGCTGAGAAAGGCTATATTTATGTTAGGGCTGAATACCCTCTGGCAGTTCAAACATTAAAAGAAGCCCTTAAGCAGGCCAAATCAATGAATCTTATAGGGAATAATATTCTTGAGACCCAGTTCAGCTTTGATATCGAGCTAAGGCTGGGTGCAGGAGCATTTGTTGCCGGTGAGGAGACCGGTATACTCGCATCTATTGAGGGACGTAGGGCGATGCCTAGACCGCGCCCACCATATCCGGCTACATCCGGATTGTGGGGTAAGCCAACGCTCATACAGAACGTCGAGACGTTAGCGAATGTTCCACTAATAATACTTAATGGTGGAAGCTGGTTCGCCAAGATTGGAACGCCAAAATGCACTGGAACAAAATGCTTCTCGCTTACTGGTAAAGTGAATAATCCAGGGCTTATTGAAGTCCCAATGGGAATAACCCTTAGAGAGGTCGTTTTTGAGATAGGTGGTGGGGTTCCATCTGGAAGAAGATTCAAGGCTGTTCTGGTCGGTGGCCCCTCAGGTGGATGCTTGCCTGAAAGCTTACTTGACCTTCCAATCGACTATGAGTCGCTGACTAAGGCTGGGGCTATAATGGGCTCCGGCGGTATAGTTGTGATAGATGATGAGTCGTGTATGGTTGATACGGCATGGTTCTTCACAGACTTCTGTGTTGATGAGTCATGTGGTAAGTGTGTTCCATGTAGGGTTGGATTATTGAAGATGAGGAATATTTTGGAGGGAATTATGGGGGGTGAGGGGCGTCTAGAGGACCTAGATATACTGACTGAGTTAGGCGAATATGTGAGGGATACAAGCCTATGCGGTCTAGGTCAAACAGCTCCAAATCCGGTCTTAACAACCCTACGCTACTTTAAAGATGAGTATATCGCCCACATAGTTGATAAGAGGTGTCCGGCTGGAAAATGTTTTAAAACTCAAAAATCTGTGGTGGAGGTCTTGTAATGAGTGGTGTTGGAACGGTTAAATTGAAGATTAATGGTGTCGAGGTTACTGCTTATGAGGGAGAAACAATCCTTGATGCTGCTAAGAGGGCTGGAATAAGAATCCCAACATTATGCTATCTGGAGGGATTAAGCAGTTATGGTAGTTGCCGCCTCTGTATAGTTGAGATTAAAGGTTCCCCAAGGCTTTTCCCAGCATGCACAACCCCCGTAAGCAATGGTATGGAGGTCATCACGGATTCCGAGAGGCTGAGGAAATATAGGAAGATGACAATAGAGCTCCTACTTTCAGAGAAGCCTCATGTATGCGCCGTTTGTGTCGCTAATGGTAACTGTGAATTGCAGGATTTGGCGAGAGAATTTGGTGTTGACCATTTAAGGGTTGAGCGTGAGTGGACTAGGCAGAAAATAGACTTGACGCATGACTTTCTAGTCATAGATAATAATAGGTGCATTCTATGCACTCGCTGTGTTAGGGTATGTGATGAAATTGAGGGTGTCCACGTCTTAGATATAAAGGCTAGGGGTAAAGACTCGCAGATAATCATAGACATGGATGATGATTGGGGCTCATCAAAATCATGCACATCATGCCGTAAATGTGCTAGGGTATGTCCCGTCGGAGCAATATATGTGAGGGATAAACCCATCTCGGAAACTAAGGACAAGAATATAGCCCAATTCATAATTTCAAGGAGGCGGAGATAGATGAGCCAAATAGGCAAAGTTAGTTTTGCAACAGTCTGGCTTAGCGGCTGCTCAGGGTGCCATATGTCATTTCTAGACCAGGATGAGCGCCTAATAGACCTTGCCGAAAAGATAAATCTTGTTTACAGCCCGCTTATGGATGTTAAGGATTTCCCAGATAATGTTGATGTGACTATTGTTGAGGGGGCTGTTGGAAACGAGGAGCAGCTAAATTTGCTTAAGAAGATTAGGGAGCGCACAAAAATACTCATAGCCATCGGCGACTGCGCGGTAACTGGGAACGTGACCGCGTTGAGGAACACTCTGGAGAAAGGCTCCGAGGAGATTCTTCAAAGAGCCTATATTGAATTAGCCGATGTGAACCCGCTTATACCGAATGATGTCCCAAAACTATTGAGGCGCGCATGCCCATTAAATGAGGTTGTTAAGGTTGACTATTTTATTCCGGGATGCCCGCCGTCAGCAGACCTAATAAATTATGTTTTAACCGAGATATTGGCGGGTAGAGTGCCAAATATGGAGGGTAAAGCAAAGTATGGTTAAGACGATTGAGATAAACCCGGTCACTAGAATTGAGGGGCACGCTAAAGTAACAATCCACCTATCTGAGGATGGAAGTGTTAAGGAGGCTAGGCTACATGTGATGGATTTCCGCGGCTTCGAAAAGTTCTGTGTGGGTCGCCCCTTCTATGAGATGCCAAGTATAATGTCTAGGACTTGTGGAATATGCCCTGTAAGCCATCTTCTGGCCTCTGTGAAGGCGTGCGATGATATATTAGCTGTGAGCATACCTAGAACCGCTGAGCTTCTGAGGCGCTTAATGCATATGGGGCAGATAATCCAGTCACATGCGCTCAGCTTCTTCTTCCTCTCCTCACCGGATTTCCTACTAGGCATGGATTCCGAGCCATCAAAAAGGAATATTTTCGGATTGATGGAAAAGTATCCGGAGATAGCTAAGCAGGGAATAA
>JAGTQA010000011.1 GCA_018396975.1 Candidatus Bathyarchaeota archaeon
TACCAATCTTGAGGCCAAACTTTATTGCTTTTGTAATGAATTCCTTGGCGTGCTCAACAGCTGAAGGTATATTCTCTCCCCTAGCTAGGAAAGCCGCTATGGCCGCTGAGAAGCTACATCCGGTTCCATGGGTTGTCTCGGCATCCAGTCTCCTCGCCCTAAAAATCCTATGCTCACCCCTATAGTAGAGTATATCGACAGCCTCCCCGCCGATTTCTAGATGCCCACCCTTAACCACAACCGCCTCTGGGCCCATTGAGCATATCTCTTCAGCGGCCTTTTTTGCGTCTTCTAGGCTCCCAATCCTCTTATTAATGAGCCTCTCAGCCTCAAATCTATTTGGGGTTACGACTGCCGCTAGGGGTAGTAGGTGCCTCTTTAGTGCCTCCTCAGCCTCCGGCTTTAGCAATAGCGCACCTGACTTCGCAACCATGACTGGGTCAACAACCAGAGGAAAGCCATATTTCGACACCTCCTCGGAGACGGCTCTAATAATCTCCTCCGTATATAACATTCCGGTCTTTCCAGCATCTATCCCCATATCTTCAGCCACCTGCCTAATTTGCTCCCTAACAATCTCCGGTTTAACGCATTCTATTGCTGTCACAGAGTAGGTGTTTTGGGCGGTTACACATGTTATCGCTGTTGTGCCATGAACCCCTAGAGCCGCGAAGGTCTTTAGATCGGCTTGTATCCCGGCGCCCCCACCGGAGTCGCTACCGGCAATAGTGATCGCAACGGGAATTTTTCCATCTTCTCCAATAAATTTGAACATTTAATTTAGCCCCTAAACTGCGGATGGACATTAATTAGATGGGAGGGAGAAATATTTAGGCTATTCGTCAGCGCAGATCCGGTGGCCCACTATAGGCAGTGAGACTTTAGGGAATCCCTCAATATTTTTATGGCGCAGTATTCTGAGCACATGGAGCATGTCTCAGGACTCTTAAGCTTTATCCTTCCACGGATGCTTTTCGCTCTCTCCGGATCTATCGCGTTCTCTATCTGGCGCCTCCAGTCTAGGCTTGCCCTAGCCCTCGCCATCTCAAGATCTTTCGCTGCGGCTTTATCACCTAACCTCACGATATCGGCTGCGTGGGCCGCTATTCTAGCGGCTATAACACCTTCTCTAACATCATCAAGCGATGGAAGCCCAAGATGCTCCGCTGGAGTTACATAGCAGAGGAAGTCTGCGCCGGCCAGTCCGGCTAGTGCGCCGCCTATCGCGCCTACTATATGATCGTATCCTGGGGCTATGTCGGTCACTATCGGCCCTAGAACATAGAATGGTGCATCTTTACAGATTGCCTTTGCAAGCCTAACGTTCGCCTCAACATGGTTTAGTGGTATATGTCCGGGCCCTTCAACCATCGCCTGCACTCCATATTCTCTTGCCCTCTCAACGAGCCTACCTATCACCAGTAGCTCCTGAACTTGATAGTAGTCTGTTGAGTCAAATATGCATCCGGGCCTTAATCCATCGCCTAGGCTTAGGGCGAAATCATATTTTGCAGCCATCTCGAGCAGATAATCATAGTTTTTGTATAGGGGGTTCTCCTCACCGTTATGAAGTATCCATGCTGCTAGGAACGTTCCACCCCTACTAACTATGCCCATTAGGCGTGGTCTCCTCGCGAGGTTATTCACAATCTCCTTCGTAACTCCACAGTGAATCGTCATAAAGTCCACACCATCTTTAGCATGCTTCTCTATAATGTTGAATATATCGTCTTCAGTCATATGGACTATTGAACCCCTCTTCCTAGCAGCCTCTATAGCGGCCTGATAGATTGGAACAGTTCCAACCGGAACATTAATTGCCTTAATTATTGCCCTCCTAACCTCATCTAGGTCTCCGCCCGTGCTTAGATCCATTACTGTATCGGCACCATATTTAACGGCCACCCTAGCCTTCTCAACCTCAAGATTTACATCACATATATCAATGCTCGTCCCAACGTTCGCGTTAACCTTTATCCTTAACCCCTTCCCAATCCCAAGCGGACGGATGTTCTCGCGTAGAATATTTCTGGCTATTATAACCGTTCCCTCAGCAACCCGTCTGCGTATATTCTGTGGCGACTCACCCTCATCCATTGCGACTATCCGCATCTCATCAGTCTCTCGCCCTTCCCTAGCAGCTCTCATCTGAGTGGACATATATGCTGCACGCACCAACCCAGAAATAATCATAAGCCATAATATTTATCTTCCTATAAATCAGCCACGCTGAGAGATTATTTAAGCGAATTTTAACGTAAAGTTCTTATTTCCGTCCAGCCTATTATCGTAAAATCCCTTAACTCTAAATGGGTTGAAGGGGATTGCCAGTAAAATTCATTAAAATTGAAGATGGAAAATCATTCCTCTTGGAACGGATAATGTATACTAGGCGTTACACCTTATCGCTTAATAGGGAACTTTGCGTGGGCTGCGAACTTTGTAGGGCAGCGTGCCCGAAGGAGGCAATAAAAGTCGTTAAGCCCTCTGATCTTGCAGATCTTGAGGAGCCGCCTAAAAGAATCACTGTTACCGTTTTGGAAGACAAGTGTAACTTCTGCGGTATATGTAGTGAGATATGCGTCTTCGGAGCATTCAAGCAGAGCATAAATGATGAGGAAAATATACCAGTCTTAGCCAGCGAGAGCTTCCCAAAAATAATTCATGAGGTTAAGATTGACGAGAGCAAATGCCCACCAAACTGTAAAGTATGTGAGGAGGTGTGCCCACTCCACCTAATAAAGGTTAATTTTGAAGGTGGCAAGGTTAGGGTTGATGTTGATAGGGAGCGCTGCCCCGGATGTCGGATCTGCGAGGTTAAATGTCCCTATGATGCGATACATACGAGGAAAATCATTTCTGGATTGATAAAGATTAATAGTGAGTTGTGTCCAGAGGGCTGCAGTGAATGTGTTAAAGCATGCCCAATACCCAATGTTCTCTCAATCTCCAGCGATGGTAAAGTTAATGTTAACGACTTATTCTGCATTTATTGTGGTGCATGTAGGAACGCATGCCCGGTGGAGGGGGCCCTTGAGATTAGGAGGACAGCCATATATCATGCTCCGGTTAAGTCTGGGGCATGGAATAAAGCCCTAGAGAGACTTACCTCCACCGAGGATATGGCGAAGGAACTCCGCAGCAAATTGGCATCTAGAGCCTATGATTCCGTTAGGAGACTTCAGATGGGGGGTCGTGTTAGGAGATGAGTGAACCGAAACCTGAAGATATAAGAATAGGCGTATTCGTCTGCCACTGCGGTAAGAATATAGCTGGTGTAGTGGATGTTAAAGATGTTGTTGAATATGCCCGCACATTACCAAACGTTGTCTTCGCAATAGACAATAGGTATACCTGCTCAGACCCCGGCCAAGAGGAGATTAAGAGGGCAATAAAGGATTATAATCTTAACCGCGTTGTTGTTGCAGCCTGCTCGCCTAGAATGCATGAGTTTACGTTTAGGAGATGTGTTGCTGAGGCTGGGTTAAACCCATACTTATTCGAGATGGCAAATATTAGAGAGCACTGCTCATGGGCTCACCCAAGCCATCCTAAGGAGGCAACCGAGAAGGCTAAGGAATTGGTTAAGATGGCTGTTGCTAAGGCTAGGCTTCTAGCACCACTAGAGCCAATAAAGGTTCCGGTGACACCAACAGCCCTAGTGATAGGCGGGGGAATAGCCGGTATAAATGCGGCCCTAGACTTGGCTGAGATGGGCTTCAAAGTCTACTTGCTGGAGAAGAAGGAGAGTATAGGCGGGCACATGGCCCAACTGGACAAGACATTTCCAACGCTCGACTGCTCAATCTGTATTGAAGGTCCAAAGATGGTTGATGTTGCCCGCCACCCAAATATTGAAATAATCTCCTTCGCAGACCTAGTGAAGGTTGAGGGTTATATTGGTAACTTTAGGGTTGTTATTAGGAAGAATCCACGGTATGTTCTGGAGGATAAGTGTACTGGTTGCGGCGAGTGCTCACCGGTATGCCCAATAGAGTATCCTAACGATTGGGACATGAACTTAGGTGTTAGGAAGGCTATATCCGTTCCGTTTCCACAGGCTGTTCCACTCGTCTACAGGATAAACCGGGATTACTGTATTGAATGCTATAAGTGTGTTGATGCTTGTGGTCCACGCCAAGCAATAGACTTCGACCAGAAGCCTGAGGAGATAGAGCTTAAGGTCGGCGCAATAATTGTTGCAACCGGATACGATATTTACTTGCCTGAGGAGGGAAACCTCTACGGCTATGGTAAATATAGTAATGTTATAACGAGCTTGGAGTTTGAGAGGCTTATATTGGCAGCCGGTCCAACTGGCGGACATGTCGTTAGGGCTTCTGATGGCAAGAGACCTAGGGTTGTTGCATTCATCCAGTGCGTCGGCTCAAGGGATGTGAATAAGTATCCCTATTGCTCAAACTTCTGCTGCATGTATACACTTAAGCATACTATTCAGCTTAAGGAGCATTATGGAGACGATGTTGATGTTTACGTCTTCTACATGGATTTGCGTAGCCACTTTAAGGGGTATGAGGAGTTCTATCAGAGAGCCAGGGAGATGGGTGTGAATTTCATTAGGGGAAGGGTCTCGAAGATTGAGGAGGACCCGAAGACAAAGAACCTGATAATACACGCCGAGGACACTCTTCTAGGGGAGCCAATAGAGCTTGAAGCCGAGATGGTTGTTCTGGCAACAGCCGCTATACCAGCTAAGGGCTCCGAGGAGCTCGCTAGAATCCTAAACATAACTAGGGGCACGGATGGATTCTTCATGGAGAGCCACCCGAAACTTAAGCCGCTAGACACGCCGGTTGATGGAATATTCTTGGCTGGTGCATGTCAGGGGCCGAAGGACATACCATACAGCGTCGCTCAAGGCTGTGGAGCTGCTGCAAGAGCAGCGACAATACTTTCTAAGCCATCAGTAACTATTGAGCCTATAGTGTCCGTGGTTGATCCAGAGAAGTGCAGGAATACTAAGGTTAAGTGCGGCATATGTGCAATGAAGTGTCCATATGGTGCGATAAGAGCCGAGCCCGGCAAGCCAGCTCAGGTCATGGCGGCCATGTGCCACGGATGTGGAACATGCGTCGCCGAATGTCCGGTTGATGCTATAACCCAGATGCACTTTACGGATGCGCAGATACTGGCGCAGATAGATGCTGCCCTAGAGAATAATCCCGAGGATAAGATTTTGGGGATATGCTGTAACTGGTGTGCCTATGCTGGGGCGGATCTGGCTGGAACTAGCCGATTCGAGTATCCGCCTAACGTAAGGATTGTTAAGGTCATGTGCTCCGGACGTGTTGACAGGGACTTTATCCTCTATGCCTTCAAGAAGGGCGCCGGCATGGTGCTTGTTGGGGCATGCCACCCATACGACTGCCACTATATTGATGGAAATCTCAAGATGAAGGTGAGGATGGATGCTCTTGCAAGGGCCCTAGAGAAGTTCGGTTTAACACCCGACAGATTCAGGGTCGAGTATGTGTCGGCGGCTGAGGGCGTGAAGTTCGCCAACATAATCCGTGAGATGGCGGCTAAACTCAGGGAGATAGGGCGCGATAGGATAAGGGCTGAGAATGAGAAGCTGCGACCCCACATAGAGCGAATGCTGAAGGGGAAGTGAGATGTTGATGCTTTTGTATCCAATCGCGAAGAACTCGATCATGGACGAACTCTATGACCATTGACCGAAAAGGCCAATTGGCGCAGAGAAAACTCGCCAAAATTTGGGGCAGATTCACTATCCAAAAAGCGTTAGGGAATGATGCGCACAGCTACTGAGGCGCCGAAGCCGCCAACCAGAAGTTAGGAGACTTCGTGGGATCTGTAGTTTCTATTAGAGGGATGGTAAATTTGTCCCAAAAAATAATCTACTTGTAACTGGGCGTGGTGACCGTCTCTTCGCGCCATTATATTAGCAGTGGCATAATATTATGTTTGCTCCTTAAGCTCGCCTTCTACGCTCTTCGCCTCTTCTTTCCGTGGTGCCAGCGGCCTAGTTCTGTACATTTGTATCCCCTGCGCCGTTATTTTTGAGGCTATATATCCCAGAACAAATATTATGAGTATTGGAATGATGTAGGCAATTATACGTGTCGCTATTACCGCAATTCCTTGGATTAATGGATTTTCCTCCCCTCTAAATTCTGGCACTGGGATGAGCTCAGCGAATGCTGCCAGCTTACTTGGATCATAGAGGTACATGATGCCTGCATAGAATGTGAATGCCAGCAGAATTATACCAATCAAGAATACAGAGATTCCCATGAGTGGGCCAACTTTATCAACAAGGTTTCCTGAACTGCTCATGTTAGGCTGCCACCAACATTTCTAGCTTAGATTAGAATAGAGTATTTTTCGGTTGTTTTGGATTATAAGCTTTTCCAGTCTGCTGAATGAAAGTTGAGTTTTGCGTCAGATTAGCCATCTATTCCCGCCTAAATATCTCCTCATATTGTGGCACGACGTCAGCCATGAAGTCTCGCATCCCCTCCATGGTCTTATAGTGCCTAACCATCTCTAATATTACCTCGAAGGGTAGTGTGGCTATGTCAGCACCAACCTCAGCAACCTCCCTAACCTGCCTAGCATTTCTTATGCTTGAGGCTATAACCTTAGTCTTATATCCATAGTTCCTGTAGATTCTAACTATTTTTGCAACTAGATCTACTCCGCTCAATATACCATTATCCTGCGTTGCATTGATTATGGCCCCTATGTCTTGGCTCTTATATACCTCGGCAGCAGAGCCATACCTCGTTAGAATCTCATCTACTTTCGCCTCCCTCACTTTGCTGAGTAGGTTGTGGTCGAAGTAGTCTCCCTTCTTGAAGTCGATCCCGATCCTCATGCCCATCTTAGCCCGTATATAATCATCAACCCTGCCAGCGAAGGGACTCACGTATGTTGCTCCGGCCTTAGCTGCGAGGATCGCTTGCTCGGGGCTCATGACCAATGTGCAATTTACCGGTATTCCCTCCCTACTCAGCGCCCTTATGGCCTTTAGGCCATCAAAGTCTAAGCCATCGTTTCCTAGGCTTGGGTTAACCGGTATCTTGATTACAACCTCGCCATATGGGCTGAACTTCCTATATAGTAGCCTAGCCTGATTAACCATCTCCTCGGCTTTTAGGGCGATAACCTCTAGGCTAACCGGTCCCGGAACCATTTTCAGAATCTCCTTGATATAGTCTTCCATGGTTATCTTTCCATTTCTCCTATCAACGGCCTTTTTGATCAGCGATGGATTTGTTGTTGCACCATCAATAATGCCCCACTCACATGCCTGCTTAATCTCCTCTATCTCAGCCGAATCAATAAATATCATCAAGATAAACCACCTCCAATAAAATGTAATGGATTAAGCTAAATATTATTGTTTTAGGGCTGGTATACCTATCTGCCTCATGATCTCCATAAGCTCATTTGGGGTTGGCTTCCTAGGATAATTATATATCGGCCCCCTAGGATCCTCATTATAGTATGGCCTGTTGCAGCCCGGGCACCCTGAGGTTAGGAATGGTTCACCCGACATAATTATTCTCTCTAGGCTCTCCCTTTGGAGTCCAAAGCCTACTAGCCGCCCACCCTTAAATTCCATATCCTCATAGCGCTTTATTCCGCGTGTTATTAGGTAATGGGCTAGCTGAGCCCTTCTATAATAGTCTATTGGGGGCCTTGATTTATCAGCCATTTTAGTTCCGGGTATCGGGGTGAATGCGAAGAGCGCTGGGAAGACACCTAAATCCATGCACCTCTGTATTGTGGCTACTAGATCCTCTTCGCTCTCACCCAGCCCAACTATTAGGTGTGTTGTGACGTTTCCCCGCCCGAAGACCTCAACCGCTATTCTTAGTGCATTGATGTGGGTGCTCCATCTGTATGGGCCGCCCACTAGCTCACCCTTAACCCTAGAAAAGATATCTTCCGTCGCGGCGTCTAGGGCTATGCTAACCCTCTCAACGCCAACCATATATAGCTCGGTCATATCTTCACGGTTAAGGGGTTGGCATGAGACCGATATTGGAACATCCGCCGTGGAGCGGATTCTGCTGGCTAAATAGGCTACATTCCTATGAACACCCGGATAATTTAGCGCTTGGATGCACACGCGCTTAATCCTGCCATCCCCAAATGCCCTTTTTATACAACTTAAAACATCCTCTAGCTTGAAGTCCGGCCATATAACTCTTGAGAGCATATCGGTTCTTGCAGTGCTCTCTCTGGCCTGCGGGCAGAAAGCACAGTTGGCTGAGCAACGTCCCTCCCTATATGTAAGCAGATATATAGTTGTTGGTTCAGCGCTAACCACGCCCCTAACTAAGCCTAAAACTATGGCTGAGCCTATTGAGACCCTAACCTTCTCGGGGCCGCTCTCCAATGGCGCCGGTCTCCCTCTATTGCCGCTAGACCCGCAAAAATTATCTTTTGTATGGATTAAATTTAATTTTCGGGAAGTGATCGCATGTATATTGTTTTCTCAGAGAAGTGCCTAGAATATTGGATGCCGGGCCATCCCGAGTCCCCAGATAGGATTTACAGGGCATATAAGCTACTTAGGGATGCAGGCTTCCCATTCCTTGAGGCCGAGCCGTGCGGTGAGGAGGATCTGCTGCTAGCCCATAGCAAAGAGTTTGTTGAGATGATAAGGAGCGAACTCTTTTATGACTTAGACACGCCTAGTCTCCCAAACATATACGAATATGCTAGGCTAGCGGCCGGATCGGCGATAAAGAGTATGGAGATCGCATTGGAGGGTGAGAAGGCCTTCTCACTTATGAGGCCACCTGGGCATCATGTCGGCATCAATGGTAGGGCCCTCGGAGCCCCAACACTTGGATTCTGCTACTTCAATAATATTGCCATAGCATGTAAGAAGGCCCTTAATACAAAGAGCGTTAATAGGGTGGCTATACTTGATGTGGACTGCCATCATGGGAATGGAACGCAGGAAATATTTTTTGGGGACTCAAGGGTTCTCTTTGTCTCACTCCATAGGTATGGTGGAGTCTATCCGGGGACTGGTGAGAAGTCTGCTGGGAACTGCCTAAACTATCCATTCACACGTCCGGTTGGCGACGAGAAGTATTTGGAGGTTCTGGGCTCAGCCCTAAATGAGGTTAGGAGGTTTAATCCGGATCTGGTGGCTGTCTCCGCAGGCTTCGACACGTATAAGTATGATCCCGTCTGCAGCCTAGGCCTAAGCCTAGAATCATATAGGGTTATGGGGCAGATGATCGCCAGCCTGAATAAGAGGGTATTCGCGGTTCTGGAGGGTGGATATGGGGAGGACCTCCCAAAGTGCATCCTTAATTTCTTAAGGGGTCTCGGAGAGGGATAAATGTGGCGCCTTCAAATGTTAGGTGAGGAGTAAGAATGATAATTGATAAGCGCCGTGTTGTTAGGGATTACGTGCTCCATGAGAACATGAGCATTAGGGATCTTATAGCCCAGATGAGGGATTCATGGGGCTTCACTGCTGAGAAAATCGCTACTGGAATAGATATTTTGAAGGGAATGATGGCGGATGATGAATGCTTAAAGTTTCTCTCTTTCCCAGCTTGTATTGTGGCGACGGGGACTAGGGGCGTCATAAGGGAGATGGTTAAGCGCCGCCTAATAGACATAATAATAACGACCTGTGGAACCCTAGACCATGATTTGGCGAGGTGCTGGAGAGACTATTATCATGGATCCTTCGACCTAGACGATAGGAAACTTCACAGGATGGGCATAAATAGGCTGGGGAATGTGCTCATCCCAAATGAGAGCTATGGTCTAATAATTGAGGGGAAGATGCAGGAGCTCCTAACGGAGCTTTGGAATGAGGGTGTTAGGGAGATCTCGACTCGGGAGCTGAGCCGTGAGATAGGCTTGAGACTATGTAATGAGAGTTCAATTCTATATTGGGCTGCAAAGAACAATATACCCGTCTATGTGCCGGGCATAACTGACGGGGCCGTCGGCTACCAAATATGGCTATTCTCACAAGACCATAAATTGAAGATTGATGTGCTCAAGGATGAGCAGGAAATTAACGACCTAATATTTGATGCTAAGCGCACCGGAGCCCTAATAATTGGCGGCGGAATCTCAAAGCATCATGTCATATGGTGGAATCAGTTTAGGGGAGGCTTAGACTACGCAGTCTACATAACGACGGCAGTTGAGTGGGATGGCAGCTTATCCGGCGCAAGGGTTCGCGAGGCAATATCATGGGGGAAGGTTAAGGAGACCGCTAAGCACGTAACAATTGAGGGCGATGCAACAGTGATATTGCCCCTTATGATAGCTGCATTAATCTCTGAGCTAAAAGCCTAGTCCCTAGAGATGAGATTATTGAGCGAGATCGGAGAGAACACTTTACCAGAGGAATTTATTGAGGAGATTCTTAGGGCGCGTGATGCTAGCTGGAGCAGGTTCGGTAGAAGAATCCACTTCTATATACCGGGCTTCACGTATTACAACAACAGATACTTCAAGTCCTCATCATCGAGTTTTCCATCAATATCCATTACTGGAGCATACTGCTCCCTAAACTGCGACCACTGCGGTGGAAAGATTCTTAGGACAATGATCCCGGCTACGACGCCAAGGAGGCTGGTGGAGGTCTGCGCGGAATTAAAGGAGAAGGGCGCATTAGGCTGCCTTATAAGCGGCGGCTGCCTGCCGAATGGCTCCGTTCCAATAGCCAAGTTTTTAGATGCCATATTAGAGGTTAAGAGGCGATTCAATCTTACAATCGTAGTTCACACGGGCCTAGTGGACTTTGATGTTGCTAGGGGGCTTAGGGATGCTGGGGTTGATGCTGTCTCAATCGATATAATCGGTTCAGACGAAACGATTAGGAAAATATATCACCTTAATGCCTCTGTGGATAAGTATGCTGAGTCTCTTGAGGCACTTAAGGCCGCTGGGGTAGCCTTCACACCCCATGTTCTTGTAGGCCTACACTATGGTGGCTTGAGGGGTGAGATCGAGGCGCTTAAATTGATCTCCAAATATGATCCGCCAGCCCTAATAATAATAGTCTTCTTCCCAATAAAGGGGACGAGAATGGAGTCCATTAAACCCCCGCCACCTAAGACCGTGATAGACGTGCTCTTGAAGGCACGCTGGCTAATGCCAAACACACCTATAGCCCTTGGATGCGCGAGACCGAAAGGCCCTCACAGAATCATAACTGATGTCTTGGCGGTTGAAGCCGGAGTTAACGCCATAGCGTTCCCAAGTGTCGAGGCGATAGAGAAGGCGAGGAGTATGGGTTTAGAGATGGTCTTTTCACAGGTCTGCTGCTCGCAAATTTATAGGGATATAAGCAGACTGGTTGAGAAATAGGCGGGATTAGTTTCTCCTCATTTTTGGCTCTGCATGTTTAGTGCTTCCCGTTTATTCTTGCCCTTATATTCCTGTGCAACTATCATTGTGGACGTTAAGATGACGCTTGGCATGCTCCTAACCTTGTCCAGAAACTCATTTAGCTGGGTAAGCTCTGACACCGCGACTCTAGCAATTATATCATATTCCCCATAAATTATACTGGCGTCTAAGACATTATCTAGGTCGGAAACTTTCTTACAGACGTCCTTTTCTGTTCCAGAATTCACCTTGAAGAGCACATAGGCCTTGATCACCATATTAATCTGCACCTCGACAGCCCAATCAAGCACTGAAGAAAAATATTGGAGAGGATGTTTAATTGCTTTTCTATATTTACAGCGTTACATAAGCGGAAACTCCACATAATCCTTCACGGTGAAACTCCCAGTCAAACGTATATCCTCCGATGATGAACCAACCATAACCCTAAACTCTCCAGGCTCAACAACGCGCTTCATCTCACTATTCAGGAATGATAGATCCTCAAGCATTAGGGTGAATTCAATAGTCTTCTCCTCTCCGGGTTTGAGGGTTACCCGCTTAAATCCTTTAAGCTCCTTAACCGGCCTAGTTACGCTGGCAACAGGATCCCTTATATACAGCTGCGCAACCTCATCACCCTCCCTATCGCCAACATTCCTCACCCTAAACCTAACCTTCACAGTATCGTTGGCTCCAACCTCAACTGGGCTTATCTCTAGGCCGCTATACTCAAACCTAGTGTAGCTTAGTCCATGCCCGAATGGAAAGAGCGGCGTATATGGAATATCTAAATACTTAGATGTCCACTTAACGTCCGGTAGAGGAGGTCTACCAGTATTCTTATGATTGTAGTATATTGGCACCTGCCCAACGGTACGTGGAAATGTTACTGGAAGCTTTCCGCCCGGATTATAATCCCCGAAGATCACGTCGGCTATCGCGTATCCCGCCTGAACCCCTAGGAACCATGCCTCTATGATGGCTGGTATATTTTCAGCCGCCCAAGATATTGATAGTGGTCTACCGTTCATTAGAACCATAACAATTGGGGTGCCGGTCGCATGTAAAGCCTTCAAGAGATCCTCCTGAACGCCCGGCAGATCTAAATATGCCCGGCAGGCAGCCTCACCACTCATGTCCCTGCTCTCGCCAACAACAGCTATAACCACCTCACTCTCCCTAGCCGCCCTCAGGGCCTCGTCGAAGCCCTCTTTAGACGATCCCTCAATATCACAGCCCTTAGCATATAGAACTTTAGTCTTTGGAGAAACTTTGCTCTTAATTCCCTCTAAGACCGTTACCACATCCTTTGGATCTCCTAGACATGACCATGGACCGAGCGGTGCCTCATGATCATCGGCTAATGGGCCGATAACAGCTATCGACCCTAAATCCCTACTTAGCGGTAGAAGGTTTCCATCGTTCTTCAGAAGCACTATCGATTTTCTGGCTATTTCTAGGGCTGCCTCGAGATGCTCCCTACACTTAATTATCTTCTTCGCCCTCTCCGGATCAACATACGGCCTATCAAACAGTCCAAGCATAAACTTAATCTTTAGTATTCGCCTAACAGCATCATCTATAAGTCCCTCCGGGATCCTCCCCTCCCTAACCAGCTGGACTAGGGCCCTCCTATACACATCGCCCTGCATATCCATGTCTACGCCGGCCTTAAGGGCCTTCTCAGCCGCCTCATATATATTGCCAGCTATCCCATGCGTGATAAGCTCGCCTATAGCGTTCCAGTCGCTCACAACAAAGCCCTCAAAACCCCACTCCCCGCGGAGGATTGTTCTTAGTGTGTGGGGGTTTGCCGAGGCTGGTATGCCATTTAAGTCATTAAATGCGCTCATAAGTGTTCCAGCGCCAGCCTTAACCGCTGCCCTAAATGGTGGAAGATATATTTCCCTAAGAGTCCTCTCGGAAATATCAACCGTATTATAGTCTCTTCCGCCCTCAGCACCGCCGTAGGCAACATAATGTTTAGGACATGCAACAATAGTGTCTGGGTCAGATAGGCTCTTACCCTGATAGCCCTCCACATATGCCCTAGCCATAGCAGATCCCAAATATGGATCTTCACCAGCGCCCTCAGCAATCCTACCCCATCTAGGGTCACGTGCAATATCAACCATAGGTGCAAATGTCCAGTGGACTCCGTCGGCTGCAGCCTCTGCCGCAGCTATGGAGGCAGCCCTCCTAACGATATCCGGGTCCCATGTGCTCGCCAGTCCGAGTGGTATTGGAAATATTGTCTTATATCCATGGAGGACATCTAGGCCGAAAATTAATGGTATGCCGAGCCTAGACTCCTCAACGGCTATCCTCTGGATCCTATTGGTCTCATCGGCTCCGAAAACATTTAGTAGAGAGCCAATTCTCCCCTCCCTAATCATACGCTCATACTCCATCGTTATGCCACTATACTGGCACATCTGCCCAACCTTCTCCTCAAGGGTCATTCTCGCCAGTAAATCCTCAACCCTCCTATCGATCGGCTGGCTCGGATCCAAATATAATGGTTTATCACCACCGCGCAATCCCAACACCCCTCCCAACAATATCTCTAGAACATAACCATATATTGTTTGCCAGCACCGATAGGAATCAACCTAGAGGGAGAGGCTATTCAGAAAGATAGGGAGGTATCATCCATAAGCAGGCCAAGAAAATTTTATACGCAGACCCAAATTAAGAGTACTTTGGGTGGGAGAATTGCCGAAAGTTCTAATCGTCGCAGGGGATGGTGTTGAAGCCCAGGAGATCTTCTACCCCTTCTGGAGGCTTAAGGAGGAGGGCATAGATGTTACTGTAGCCGCACCCTCAAAAAAGACCCTATTCACAGTCGTTCACGATTTTGAGCCGGGATGGGAAACATATAGCGAGAAGCCCGGCTACAGATTTGGTTGGGTTGATCTATCCTTTAAGGATGTTAGACCTGAAGAGTTTGATGGCCTAATAATACCGGGTGGAAGGGCTCCAGAATACATTAGAACTAACCCAGAGTTAGAGCCCATCATAAGACACTTCTTTGAGAAGAATAAGCCTGTTGCGGCAATATGCCATGGGCCGCTCGTAATCGCCGGATACGGACTGGCTAAGGGTAGAAGGATGACATGCTACATGGCCGTTGCACCAGACATAAGGCAGGCTGGAGCCGAATATTTAGACCAGGAGGTTGTCGTCGACGGCAACCTAGTTACAAGTAGGGCTTGGCCAGACCTACCAGCATTCATGAGGGAATTCCTAAAGATCTTGGTGAAGTGAGACTGCTAAAGAGTGGACACCCATATAATCCATTCACCTTCCCCTATTTTTTCTTCGTCCAAGTTTATCCCGCGGTCTCGGTCATCCTCCTTATAGACTCTACCTCCTCCGAGTGTATTGGTGTAGCCTCAATAATCCTCTTCTTCAGAATTATTTGTGTAAAGATCATCCCATTCGGTATAAGTATCTCTGTCGAGCCATCTTTAGTCTCAAGCGTAATATGCATAATCCTCATCTCCTTAACTATCCCGGTCTGCCCAGCCACAGTGATCACATCACCGAACTTAAATGGTCGGGTTAAAATGATGAATATGCCAGCAACGAAGTGTGATAACACGCTCTGAGTTGCAAACCCAACCACCAAACCGCCAAATGAGCCGACTGTTAGGGCAGTCCATGGGCCAGCGCTAAGTATCGATGTTACAACCACCAGTAGGATTGTTATGCCGGATATCCAGACAACGGTCTTTATAGTTGCCGCCGTTGAATGATCTGTTAACCTCCGCATGTAAGCATAAACGGCATTACTGAGGGAGTTAACTATGAGATAGCCTAATGCCATGACGAGCGCCGCCTGAATATAAATTATATACGGGTTAACAGCCAATATCATCTCGCTGTAGGGCTGCAGTATCTGCGGAATAGCATCCCTAGAAGACCAACCGAAAAGGAAGTTCACTATAGATAATAGAGAGGCGAGAAGGATTATGTAGGATATTGTTCTTAAGCCCCTAGCCCTAAAACTGGAAATTTTTACCGTATTCTTCTTGGAGTTCAAAGGTGCCACGCACCAGCCAATTAAACAGTAATATTAGAGATAGCTCTGTTAAAAGTATTTTTGCAGAGAAACAGTTTTTCGAGGTTCGCTGTAGGCGGCTAAAGCTCTCGTAGAAAAATATATATGATGGTGAATAAATATTCTGCAGAAATATGTAAAAGAATGCATGGAGGAATAAAATCTCTATCCATATCCATCTACAAATATTATGCGCTCCCAATTCACGATAGAAGAGAGCTTTAGATGCTGTAAATCTTCTGGAGGCTGGGATATTGACCGAAAAGATTGAGGAGCTACGCACAATAGATGAGATAAATGAGAAGATAAAGCGTGGAGATGCCGTCGTATTAACGGCTGAGGAGATGATTAAGCTCGTCGAGAGCAGCGGTCTAGAGGTCGCCGCAAAGGAAGTTGATATAGTTACGACTGGAACATTTGGGGCGATGTGTAGTTCAGGGGTCTTCCTAAATTTTGGGCACTCCGATCCACCGATAAAGATGGCTAGGTGCTGGCTTAATGATGTCCCAGTCTATAAGGGACTTGCGGCCGTAGATGGCTATTTGGGAGCAACTGCCATGAGTGAGACTAGGGGGTTCGAGTATGGCGGAGGCCACGTTATAGAAGACCTAGTGTCGGGTAAGGAGGTTGTTTTAAGGGCTGAATCCTATGGGACAGACTGCTATCCAAGGCGGCATATAGAAACAACCATAACGCTTGAGGACTTAAATCAGGCAATACTCGTCAATCCAAGAAACTGCTATCAGAGGTATGATGCGGCCACAAACAGCTCTGACAGGGTCCTATATACCTATATGGGGACGCTTCTACCAAATTATGGGAACATAACATTCTCCGGGGCTGGGCAGCTAAACCCCCTATGCAAAGACCCGAACTATGAGACAATCGGCTTAGGAACCAGAATTTTCCTAGGCGGTGGAATAGGCTACATAATCGGTGAGGGAACCCAGCATAGTCCCGGAGCCGGATTCGGAACCCTTATGGTTAAGGGAGACCTAAAGCAGATGAATAGCAGATACTTGCGTGGGGCCACATTCCACCGTTATGGAACAACACTCTATGTTGGCATAGGCATACCCATACCAATAATAAATATGAGGGTTGCTAAAACCGCCGCCACAAGGGATGAAGAAATAACTGTCAATATACGCGATTACGCCGTGCCAACCAGACCGGACCTAAGACCAGTCGTTAAGAAGACGACCTACGCTGAGCTCAGGTCTGGGAAGGTCTCCCTGAACGATAGGGATGTCCCCTCATCATCCCTATCAAGCTATAAGATGGCTAGGGAGATAGCCGAAACCCTCAAAAAATGGATTCTTGAGGGAACATTCTTCCTAACGAAGCCCATTGAGCCGCTCCCAAGGCAGAGGGAGGTTAAGCCTCTTAGGGTTAGGGGGCGGGAGATCAGGGTTGGCGATGTAATGAGTCGGAACGTTGTAACGGCAAGGCCAAGCGAGGATATAAAGACTGTCGCATCCAAGCTGGTGGAGAAGGGTATAGACCATCTCCCAGTTGTTGATGATGAGGGGAGGTTAATTGGCATAGTAACTTCATGGGATCTGGCTAAGGCCATAGCCCACGACAAGAGGAGACTTGAGGAAATAATGACTAGGAGGGTTATAACGGCATTCGAGAATGAGTCCATAGATGTTGTCGTGCACAGAATGGCCCAATACAATATATCCGGGGTTCCAGTCGTCGATAGACTAAACCATGTTATTGGAATCTTGACAACCGACGATATATCGAGGAAGGTTGTTGGTGGTGGGAGAGCCGTATGAGAGCCAAGCTAATTTACTCGCACGGCGTTGTTGAGAAACCCATCCTAGCCAGCGTGGTTCTGAGGACAGGTGTGCCAATCAATATTCTTGAGGCTAGGGTGAACGCGCAGAAGGGCGAGCTAATAGTCTCGATACCTGCCACCGGAGAAAAACTCAGGGAGGTTCTTAACCTATTTAGAGAGGCAGGCGTACAGGTTCAAGAATTCGCTGAAACACTGAGAATAGATTGGGGCAAATGTATGGCTTGCGGAGCCTGCATATCGCCATGCCCAACAAAGGCCCTAAGGTTTAGGGAGGACTGGTCCCTGGAGTTTGATGAGGAGAGGTGTGTGGCGTGCAAGATATGCGTCACCGCATGCCCAGTTAAGGCAATAACCATGCCGTGATCAAGTATGATCCATGAATACGGCTTACTAATCGGCAACTCAAAAATACATATTAAAAGCGATAATTTAGGGGCCCTCTTAGAGGCTGTCAAAGAAATAGAGCGCCATATAAAGGATCTCATGAACTATATTAGGAGTAGGCCGCATTTCCAGTATTCCCTTAAGCCTATAAGCCCAGATCCCAAATCACCCCCAATCGTTCAGAGGATGATTGAGGCGTCTAAGGCCGCTGATGTCGGGCCCATGGCGGCCGTTGCCGGGGCAATCGCGGACCTTGGGCTTGAGACTCTGATTAGAATGGGGTCTAGAGTAGCTGTTGTTGAGGATGGTGGGGAGATAGCCGCATATACGGAGGGCGAGGGCATCCCAATCTCAATCCTAACCAGCGAACCAAACCTCTCCGGAAAGCTGGGCTTCTTAATTACTAGGGATGATTCACCATTGGGCATAGCAACAAGTACCGGAAGGTCCCAGCGGACAATAAGCTTCGGTGAGGCCGACTCGGTAACAGTTGTCGCTGAGAGCGCAGCCCTAGCGGACGCCGCAGCAACATCAATATGCAACTCTGTCGTGGGCCAGAACATTAGGGAGGCTATTTCCAGAGGGTTGAGGAGGGCTAGGGAGATAAGTGGTGTTAGGGGAGCAATAATTATATGGGAGGGGCATGTGGGCCTAGTGGGCAAACTGCCAAAGATGATCAGCATTAGAGACTCCCAGCGACAAAATCCTTTAGTGCAACGATCCAGCATTTAATTTAATGGGCCCGTGGCCTAGCATGGATAGGGCGCAGACAGAGGCAAAATAATGGGCGTAGGCCTTCGGAAGCAGCGTGGAGAAAGCCTGAGGTCGGGGGTTCAACTCCCCCCGGGCCCGCTAACCCTCACCATAATGTTGGTGGCGTATGCTCTTGATCTTCGTGATTGAGCATCTGGAGCCTGAGATTGGCAAGTGGCTTTACATCGAGTATGCGCATGCCTCCTCAATAGTTGGCAGAGACAAAATAATATTCACGAATATTAGGGATCAGAGAAGCCTAGAAATTCTCTCAAACCTCGGATCAGTTAGGAGGGAGAGTTTTGCTGAGATCTTCAGCCCGAAGGAAATAATTATTCTCGATCCAAAGGCCCCTGAGAGACTAGAGCCAGAAGATCTTCTCGGAAAGACCGCTATTATAGTTGGTGGGATACTTGGAGATAACCCACCGAGGGGCAGAACTTATAAGCTAATAACGTCTAGGATGCCCGAGGCTCTTGCAAGGAATATTGGTAGGGGTCAATTCTCTATCGATGGTGCAGTTTATGTCGCTAAATTGGTGAGCGAGGGCATTAGACTTGAGAATATACCAGTTAGGAGGGGGCTGCGCATTAGGCTCAATAATAAGGCCGAAATATACCTGCCATACTGGTATCCTATTAGGGATGGAAAACCAGTGGTGAGCGAAGACCTCATCAAATATCTAAAGTCAGACGAGATAATTGAGGATGAAGAGAGGATTTTAAGGGGTGAGGGTGAGACTTAAAGAGAATTTTAGGGCTGGAATCGGGGCTCATTCGGCTCTACTTCCACAGTCTTCGGCGGTTGAAAGGTCGATTTAAGTGTAAATACTTTCACGCCCCTAAATATCGCCTCCCTGAGTAGCGCTGCAAATTCCGGATCGACATAATCATTTGGCTTAACTAAATAGGCATCCGGCCTCTGAACAGAGAAGATTATTCCAGCGCCGAAACCATGTGTTAGGAGCCGCATCAGCTGCCTCAAATGCAGCCTACCCCTTAGGGTTGGTGCATCCGGAAATAATGCAATACCATCAACAACATGCGTGACACTCTTCACCTCAACAAAGAATTTGTTTGAGCTCCTTTCAAGCATGAAGTCCAGCCTAGAGCCAATACCCTCACCAACTCTAAAATTCTCCTTAGCAACAATATAGCCATCTAGGCCGCTGAGCAGCCCCAACTCAATTAGCCTCCTAGCCAGAAGGTTTGAGAACTGTGCATCGACAATTATCATTATACCACCATGCTGGATGGCAAATACGCTATAGATGCTCTTCCTTCCCAAGCGGCTCCCACACCTCTTAAGGTAGGCTGAATCCCCCGGATAAAATGCTGTTAGCAATCTGCCCGAGTTTGGCAGATGCGCATAAACTTCTCCACCATTAACTTCAGCTAGAGCCATGAATCGATTTAGTCTCTGAACAAGCCTACCCGGCACCAAATCAAAGTCGACGGTTATTGAGAAAACTGGTCTCGCATCGGTAGACATGATGCTAACCACCAGTCTCCAAAAGCCATATTACTCTAAGAACTTGAGGAGCCACATTAACGCTAAACCCAATAGTATGGCGGATAGCTGAAGGAATGAGCCTCTCAGATCCTTTTTCTTGTGTAATTCTGGCATTAGATCTGTTGCCGCAATATATATGAAGCCGCCGGCGGCGAATGGTAGAAGGATCGTTGCCGACTGATGTATGAGGTTAAATGCTTGGTAGAGTAGGTATGTGGATATAGCTCCGGCAAAGGCTGTAGTTGCCGAGACAAAATTATATGCTAGAGCCTTTCTCTTATCGAATCCAGCATATATGAGAACCCCAAAGTCACCTATCTCCTGCGGTATCTCATGGAGTATTGTGGCGGTTGTCGCTGCTAAGCCAAGCGAGATGTTTGTTAGGAAGCTAGCTGCAATAATCATGCCATCAACAAAGTTATGTATCCCATCACCCACTAAGTTTAGGTAGGCGAATGCGTGGACCGGACATTCCCCATCATGGCAGTGACGCCAGTAAAGAAATTTCTCCATGAAGAAGAAGGTGATTATTCCAGATATAACCCACCATGAGACTATGTCTTGGCCTAAATCCTCAAGGGAATGGGGAATTAAATGTAGAAAGGCGCCCCCAAGTAGGCTTCCAGAAGCGAAGCTCACAAGTAACACCAGCACCTTTTTGAGTAGATCCTCATTAAATCCTAGGAAGAGAATGCCGATAAATGAGATTAGGCTTACGAGGAGAACTGAGAGTAATATCATTATGATCATATGCTCAACCACAATAGATATTAGCAGTCGATTATAAAAATAGTTCCCAAGACCTTATTCAAGCATCCCTAACGCGCTCTTCTCTCACGCCTATATTTTCTATATTCTTCAAGGACTTGTCTAATCTGACTATATATGAAGTCTGTGACACTCAAGTATGGTGCGTTCATCTCCTTTAGGGCGTCCTTAAGCTCATCAAACTCGCTTTTTGGGATCTCAATAGTCTCATACTCACCACTTAAAGTTCTAAGTCTCCACCTTACAGCATCGCGTATAAACTCTTCCTTAGTCGTGTAGCCGAGATGTCTATTCCTAGATATGAAGTTTTCAACTTCATTTAATAGTTCGGGTGGCAATATAACCGACTGGTTGAGCATGGCCTCTATTGCATCCTGATAAGTTTGCATCTTACTCGTTTGGGCAACCAACTCACCTAAAAGCGCCGTAAGCTTCTGATGGACATCATCCGATATTCTGAGGGTCTTCATAATGCCACATCCTATACCTTGAATATTTATGTATCACCATTATATTTTGTATACTCCGCTTTTAAACCTTACCAAATAGTTAGGGTTCCAAGAATTCGCCGCATTGTAGGAAAACCTTAAAATTTGTGATAAGATATATGTCAATCGGCCTATATGGCGTCATATACTGATGGTGAGCCCGAGCATACTGAGGTTTCCTCATGAAGATTTTGGATAGAGATTTTAAGCATGGAAGCATTAAGGTTGTTCCCGAATTTTTAGATGATCTCTGGACGCTAAACAATATAATCCAGAGGAATGATATTGTTTATGCTAGAACGACCCGAGAGGTTAGGTTTGGCGAGCGTTATGAGAGGCCGGAGAAAGGGAGGCGCATATCAGTCACCATAGGCGTTAGGGTTGAAAGAGTCTTCTGGGATAGGAGCCTAAATAGGCTGAGGGTTCATGGGATAATCTGCGACGCCCCAGAGGATATTGGGGCAATGGGCTCGCATCATACCCTCAACATAACCCTAAACACGCCATTAACCATTATTAAGGAGCACTGGTTAGACTACCAGATTGAGCAGCTGGAGAAAGCCGCCTTAAGGAGGGCCACACCAATAATAGTCATGTCCATCGATGATGAGGGTTATTGTGTGGCGGCTCTTAGGGGCTTCGGCCTAGATATAATTGCCGAGGAGCGGGTAAGTCTGCCTGGAAAGCATCTTGAAGGTGAGCGGACGAGGGCGCTAAATGAAATGTTTAAGTCAGCCTTAAGGGCCCTTGAGGATGCTACCAAATCAGCCGATGGTTCAATAGTTGTTTTAGGCTTAGGCTTCGTTAAGGACGACTTCCTAAGTTTTCTTAGTGAGAGAAAGCCAGACCTACGCGAGAAAATAATTGATGTGAAAAGTGTGAATAGTCCTGGTAAGGCCGGGATATATGAGGCTATACGCTCCGGCGTTCTAGCCAAAGCCCTCAAGCATGCACGCATAATTGAGGAGAGCGAGGCAGTTGAGGAGGTTCTAAAGCGTTTAGGTGGGGGGCGAAAGGATGCCACATATGGCCTAGAAGAGGTTATGAGGGCTATTTCCTTAGGAGCCGTCGAGGAGTTTCTCGTGACCGATGAGGTGATTAGGGAGTCAGCTGAAGAGGATCTGGCCGTCCTAGGGAGAATTATGCGTGAGGTTGAGGAGAGGGGTGGAAGGGTTAGGATAATAAGTGTTGAGCATGAGGCTGGGGCGAAGCTTAAGTCGCTTGGCGGAGTGGCTGCACTATTACGCTTCCCAATAAATTAGGGGGAAAGATCATTGTTGGGCTTGCTAGATCTTACAGGTCCTCCTAATCTCCTCAGTTATGGCCTTCTCAGCGTATGATGCTATCTCCCTAAGCCTTTCTTCGCTTCTAGCCTCGGCCGTCAGCCTTATCAGCGGCTGAGTATTTGACGGCCTTATAAGGAACCATCCATCCTCCATAATGACCTTTACGCCGTCAATCGTTACAGTCTCGTATCCCAGAGCCTTAAATTCCTCAGCCAATCTCTCAACAACCCTAAACTTCTCTTCGTCTGGGCAATCAAAGTTTTTGGCGGGTATCTGGGGATATGTGGGCATTGAATCAACTATCTCCGAGAGTCTTCTTCCGTCCTCGGATACTGCCTCAGCAACCTTTAGGCTAGCATATGTCGCATCATCAAATCCGTAAATGTCTTGGAAGTAAAAGTGCCCGCTTGTCTCACCGCCCAATATGGCGTTCTCCTTAATCATCTTGTCATAGATATATGTATGCCCAACCCGACTTAGAATCGGCCTTCCGCCAAAAGCCTTAATAGTCTCCTCAACGATCATGGAGCAGCTAACCTCATAAACAATGGCCGCACCACTACATCTCCTCAGATAATGTTTGGAAAGCAGCGCTAGGATCACATTATTTGGAACCACTCTACCAGCATCATCTATGAAGAGGGCTCTGTCACCATCACCATCGAATGCAACGCCGAAACTCGCTTTCTCCTCTAAGACCACTCTCCTAAGCTCATTCAGCGTCTCTTCGTTAGGCTCTGGCGGATGCCTCCTAAATGAGCCGTCCGGTTCACCATATATCACCGAGACTTTTATGCCAACATCCTCATAAACGCTTGGCATAAGTACTGTGCATGAGCCCCCACCTGGGTCGGCTACGATTCTGAAATCGCCCTTAATATCCACTCTCTTCGAGATGTATTCCCTGTAGTCTCTTATGGCGTTCGGATTCGATTTAATGGTTCCACGCGCAACCTCACTGAAGACTCCTTTTAAGGCTATTTCGCGGAGATCTTCCATCCCCATTCCCATACATAGGAAGCCCCTATCAAGGAGTATCTTGAAGCCGTTCCATTCGGGTGGATTGTGGGATGCTGAGACCATAACACCGCCGTCCACACCATAATATTTTGTTGCAAAGTATAGTAGTGGGGTTGTTACGGTGCCTACGTCTATAATATTTAATCCGCCGGAGACCATGCCATCTATTAGGGCATCTCCTAGGGGGCCACTACTCAACCGCACATCCCTACCAACGATGAAAGTCTTTCCGCCGCCAACGTATTCAGCTAGAGCCCTACCTACTAAGTGGGCAACCTCAACATTCAGGTCCACGCCGTAAATGCCGCGTATATCATAGGCCCTAAAAATATTCTCAGAGATCATAATCTATCCAATTAAGTTATGACATGGAAAATTATTAATTTTCCGCATTTCATATCAGGATTCAGCGGCCCTAGGTGGATTCTTCCTTGGATGAGGCTATTGAGGAGATAAGGGCGTTTGGTCATAGCCTAGTAAGAGCTACCCATAAGACAACATTTGAGGTGACGCGTGAGGATCATTTAACTGAGAGAGGTGATTGCATAATAGCTGTCAAAGCCGATAAGGCTGCGAGGGATCTAAGCGAAAGGTTCAGAGATATTGCCAGAAGACCGAATGCCGAGATAATAATAATCATTGAGGCTAATGGGGAGAGGGATGTTGTTAGAGCCTACGGGAGCCCAAGATTAACGCTGACCCATTCGATGGACATAGTTGTTAGGAAGAGCAGCTATGTATGCGCTAGGACCGTGGCTATAGGGGCTGATAAGGCCGCATGCAACCTCTCAAGGAAGCTTATAGAGAAACTTAGGAATCCCCATCAAGAGGTGCGAATAATACTCTCAGCTAGAGCATGAAAATTACTAGAAAATTTTATTTCCCAAGGAAAAACCTACTCCTATATGTGATGAAAAATGAGTATTAAGATAAATGTAACGGTCTGGAACGAGTTCATTCATGAGAGGGAGGATCCGAAGGTTGCCAAGATATATCCGGAGGGAATGCATGCGGTCATAGCCAGATACTTATCTAGCCAAGGCTTTAATGTTCGAGCTGCCATATTCGATGAGCATGAGCATGGATTAACCGAGGAGGTTCTCAATAATACCGATGTGCTGATATGGTGGGGTCACGTTGCACATGAGAGGGTCAGTGATGCAGTTGTTGATCGAGTGTATAGGCGTGTAACTCGGGATGGTATGGGCCTAATAGTCCTACACTCCGGGCATCTCTCAAAGATTTTTAGGCGTCTGCTTGGGACATCATGTGAGCTTAAGTGGAGGGAGGCTGGGGAGAAGGAGCGTGTATGGGTTGTTGCAGGCGGCCATCCGATCACTGAAGGTCTAGGAGATTATTTTGAGATTGAGCGGGAGGAGATGTATGGGGAGCCCTTTGATATTCCACCCCCTGACGAGCTGATATTTATAAGCTGGTTTAAGGGTGGTGAGGTCTTTAGGAGCGGATGCTGCTTCTATAGGGGGCTTGGCAAAATATTCTATTTCCGGCCGGGGCACGAGAGCTACCCAACATACTATAATCCAGATGTCCTCAGAGTCATCAGTAACGCTGTTAGATGGTGTGCGCCAGTTAAGAGACCTAGGCCAGTAATGGGTAATGTGAAGCCTCTCGAGCCTCTTTAGCGATCAAGCACGCAACCCTATTATATTTATAGGTTTGTATCCCAATATATTTTGGGTTAGAATCTTGCCCGAATCCCTAATCTTTAAGGATAGGAATAAGCTCTCACCATACTACATTCCTAAGCGCCTACCCCATAGGGACCAGCAGATAAATACACTACTATCGATTTATGGTCCCCTTTTAAAGGATATCTGGAGATCTTATCCGCGCTTCATTCAGATAGTTGGCCCAACTGGGACGGGCAAGACTTGCACAACAATTAGGTTCGGTGAATTGATCGCTGAGAGGGCGCGGAAGGAGGGCATCAACCTACAATTTGTCTACATGAACTGTAAGGTTGATGGAACCACGCGGTATGTCCTCTATAGTAACTTGGTTAGGAAGATTACGCCTAAACTATCGGTTAGGAGCTTAAGCCCTGAAGAGATGATTAGGCAGCTCATCGAATACTTGAGGTTTGAGGAGATATTTCTTATAGTGGCATTCGACGAGATAGACTATTTTGTTCAGATGAGCCCAAAGGAGCATATAATATATGATCTGACACGCATACCGGAATTCCATCCGGGTGAAACAACACCGGTCATCGGCGAAATATTTATTGCTAGATCTCTTAAGTGGCATGATCTACTCGAGTCCGGTGAGAGATCCACCCTTGGAGCTGGCATAATAGAGTTTCCAAGATATACGAGCGGGCAGATTAGGGATATTCTTGAGGATAGGGTTGGGGAGGCTTTCCAACCCCACGCAGTCCCAGATGAGACTCTTGACCTAATAAGTGATATAACAGCTGGACCGCCAGTTAATGGTGATGTTAGGGTTGGGCTTGAACTCCTATATTACTCTGGCATTTTAGCCGAGAACATGGGGTCAAGAAAGGTTTTGCCTGAACATGTTAGGAAGGTTTATAGTGGCATAAATCCAACCATAACAGCCGAGGATATAATAAGCCTAAGCAACGATGGTAGGCTCATACTCTTAGCCCTAGTTAGAGGCTTAAGGGCGAGCGGCTCGGCTTATATAAGCCTAAGGGAGCTACGGAAATTCTACCATATTGTATGTGAGGAATATGGTGTCAAACCCGTGGAGGATTTTGAGGCTCAAGTCCAAGATTTGATCTACCGCGGAATAATCGACATGAAATCCTTAATGGAGATTGGGATCTCTGGAGCCGCGGCAATAGACCTAGAGAAATTCCTAAATAATCTTTTAGGTCAGCTTGAGCGTAGAGAGCGGGGGATATGAGGAGCAGAGAGTTAAAAGAGCGAACTATATGGGAGGAACTTGAAGTCGGATTAGGTGGGGGCAAAAAGTTTAGGGTTCTAGCACACTTGCTTCTAAATCCTGATAAAGCCTTCACCAAATACTCTCTGGTTAAGGCCACAGGCTTAAGGACCCCCTCGGTAGATAGGAGACTTAAGGTTTTGGTAGAATTGGGATGGGTTAGGGAGAATCAGTTTAAGCCCAAAACATACCAGATTAACTCTGAGAATGAAATAGTAAAGCTCCTCATAGAACTCTTTCAGAAGCTGCGCAAGTATAAGTGTCTAGGCTGAGAGGGCTGACCCCCCTCCCCCCACCTAATCTTTCACAGACATCTTAAATATCACCTACTCCAGAGAGTATTTTGGCGCTTAGGAAATGGTTAAGTCGAGAAGAGAGCACATACCCAAAATTAACACCAATGCATTCCTTAGTGGGGACTCCACAGTTGAGCACTGCTTAAACCCATGGAATGGTGAGTGCAGAAGCACTGATATAGCCATCTATATTATGTATAAGGGTGAGAGAATCCCCCTATGCTGGAAGTGTTGGAGGGAGATCTCGAGAAAAAATATTGTTTGGGAGGTATGGTAACATGGATGATTTAGAGGCTTTGGAGGGTGTTGGAGCAGCCATAGCATCAAAGCTTAGGGCCGCGGGTTACACGACGATTGAGGCTATAGCGGTTACCCCACCGCTCGAGATAATGGAGAAGACGAATTTAGGCTTTAACACTATACTTAAGATTCAAGAGGCAGCTCGTAGGATGCTCTCAGCGGACTTCAAGACGGCCCAAGAATATTATGAAGTTAGGAGGAATATGAGGCGCTGCACTACTGGGTGCAAGAGTCTCGATGATATTCTTGGCGGTGGAATAGAGACCCAAGCCATAACTGAGCTTATAGGTGAGTATGGCTCTGGAAAGACGCAAATATGTATGATGCTCTCTGTGACCGCGCAGTTACCTTCCGAAAGGGGTGGACTTGACGGCAGGGTCGCTTTCATAGATACTGAGGGAACATTTATGCCCGAGCGGGTATATCAGATAGCGTCTGGTTTAGGGCTTAATCCAAAGGAGATTGCAAATAACATTCTCGTTGCGAGGGCTTATAATAGTAGCCACCAATGCCTACTCATAGATAGGCTATTTACGCTGTGTCCTGAGAATAACATAAAACTGGTTGTTGTTGATAGCATGATAAGCCACTTTAGGGGCGAATATATTGGGCGGGAGACCCTATCAGATAGGCAGCAGAAGCTGAACCAGTATCTGCATAAGCTGCTTAGGCTCGCGGAAGCCTACAACCTAGCCGTGGTTATAACAAACCAGATTCAGGCGAATCCGACACCATTTACTGGCGAGCCCATGAGGCCGGCTGGCGGAAACATTATGGCCCATGCATGCACACATAGGATTTTCCTGAGGAGGGGCTCGAAGGGGATTAGGATTGCTAAGGTTATTGATAGTCCATATCTACCCGAGAGAGAAGCCTACTTCATGATAACCGAGAAGGGCATTGTTGACGCTGAGGAGGAGAAGTAGGGGCCCTATTCGGCCTTAATGATATTGTAGCCCGCGGCCCTCCTAAGCCTATTCATTATTGCTAGGCCTAGACCTTCCTCTGGAACTCCCTCAGCAATTATTACGTCAACCCCCTCCTCATCAAACTCCCTAAGTAGCCTAAATAAGTTTCTGGCCGCAATTGCTAGGTTACTGCGGCTTCCAAGAGACTTTACGATTCCAGAGCTGTATTTTTGCATGCTCTCGTCGGTGGCCAATATGCCAACCTTCCTACCAGCCCTAGTATATTGCTCGGCCAGATCCCTAACCTTTCTTATTATGGTCTCTAAATCACCCTCAACAACAACCATCTCTGCCCTTGGCGCATAATGCTTATGCTTCATTCCAGGAGATCTGGCATATCTAATATGGATCTCACTTATGGATGCGGCGGCTGGATGAATGGATACTCTACCTAAGACATCCCTTAAATCCTCATATGTTACCCCACCGGGCCTTAGGATCTGCGGTGGATCCTGCGTAAGGTCTAGGACTGTTGACTCAACACCTATATTTGTTGGTCCAGCATCGATTATGGCATCTATTCTACCGTAGAGGTCTCGTATTACATGCTCGGCTAGGGTTGGGCTTGGTCTACCGGCAAGGTTGGCGCTGGGCGCGGCGATAGGTCTCTCAGACACCCTTATTAGGGCTAGGGCAACCTTATGCCTAGGCATCCTTATAGCGACTGTATCAAGACCCCCAGTTGTTATCCTAGGGACTATATTTGAGGCCTTAAGGACTAGGGTTAGGGGGCCGGGCCAGAATGTCTCCATTAGCTTCTCAGCGGCCCTTGGAACCTCAGCAGCGAGCCTATAAACATCCTCTCTATTGGCAACATGAACTATTATCGGGTTGTCTAGGGGCCTCATCTTCGCCAGATAAATTCCTTTGACTGCATTGGGGTTTAGGGCGTCGGCTCCTAAACCATAAACTGTCTCGGTTGGAAACGCCACTAAACCTCCCTTACGAATTATCTCGGCCGCTACGCTAATCTTCTCGCTTTCCGGATTCTCGCCATCAACCCTAAGTATAATGGTTCTTCTAGCCAAACTATCGGCCATCAATAGAAATATAGTTGGAAGAGTAATATTTTAAGTGTGACCCGGTGATTAAATGGTTGAAACGGAAACGGATATTAGGGCTCCACTTCAGCACCTGATCAAGGACAAATACTCAAGCATCATCGAGATTTTAAACGACCGTGAACTCGCTTCTCTAGGCGATGCATTCATCAACTTCATTTACTCCTTAGCTCTTTCTAAGGTTGCTGGTAGGCCTATTGGGCGGAAACTTGATAGCCGCCTACTCTCATCAGCCCTAAAGAAGGCTGGAATTAGAAATCTTCTACCCCATAGAGTTGATAGGCATAGGCAGGCCGATGCCGCAGAGGCCTTAATAGTCTACGGCTGGCTCTCCGGCGCTATATCCATTCAAGAGACTTTAGATGTGCTGGCACGGAATGGGGAAACTTCAGATAATATATGCGCTCTCCTAAAAATTATTCTAGAGAGGAGCGGCATGCATTAGGGTAGGGACTATCTTCCTCCGGCCTTAAACGCCTTCTCAAACTCCTCCCTCATCTCCCTTCCCATCTGAAGTATTTTATTGACCGCCTCCCTCAAAGCATCCTCTGGGCTCTTATTCCCCCTTGTTCTCACAGTTATTACCGGTTTTGCCACCAGCGGATGCGAAATATTGTAGCTGGCGAACTCGACATCCTTATCCTCAAGTAAAACAGACTCTAGAAGGTTACATAGCGTGTGTCCTTCACCATCAACCTCAATTACGAGCTCATTCGCCCTCCTATTCAATATTCTCAGTTGCATAGTTTACACCTCATATGCTCCCGGAACCATAGTCAGATGCTATCTTCCTCGTCTCAGTATTTCCACACACACTACAATATAATCCTTTACTCCTCTTAGACTTCAGAATTAGAGTCCCGCCGCATTTGGAGCATAAAGCCAATATCACACCTAACTTCTCGCCCTTCGTGGTTAAATGAAACATTCTATTAACATCACTTATCACCTTTGCGCGGACTAGGTCGCCAACTTTAAGCGCACTGTAAATGTCCTTAGTATATTTCACATCAACATCGGAGACATGCAGAACGCCAGTGAAGAATCCTGAAAGAAATTTCTTTCCAACCTTCACTATACGTATGAATGCCATAGAGCTTTGAATGCTGAATACGTGTCCAATAACTATGCTGCCAACCCGCGGAACACATAGTCCACGTGCAAGCGGATAGACTGAAATCTTCCTGTTAACTGAGTCCACTAGGATATACCCAACATTCTTCGAGTATATTACGCCATTCTCAACGTATGTTCCGGAGTCTGGTATGAACTCCTCTATCACACCAATCCTCTCGCCTGGGACAACGAACTGACCGCTTCTCCTAGTTTCCGACATATCCAAACGTTCCTGCCTTTAAAAATCTACAGAAAACAATGATATTAGCTTTGCCCTTTCATGCGCTTTCGGTTTTTCGGAGAGGGGAGGGCTAGAAAAAACTATATCTCCCTATCCACTTTAGGCCCTACTCCCCAGACCTTAACACACGATAGAGGTCGGCTTTAACAGTGTATCGCCGCTTCCTATGAAACTCATATGTTCGACCTATAACTATGTCTATTTCGTAAACGCGGTCTATTACGCCGCCTAGACTAGGTATGTGCTCCCTAAGAAACTCCCTAACGGGCTGACTTCTCTTATGCAGCGAATATACGACATCAGATATTTCGAGGGCCTTCCTTAGGAATCTTATGTCGGCACCCTTATGCCAGCTCCCGAAAGGCGGGTTCATCAGAGTTGTATCAAAATGCCCGCCAATGCACTCAATATCACCGATTACGAAGTCAACCCTTGCATCCACCCTCCTAGCATTCTCAATAGCAACCATAACCGCTTCCCTATCTATGTCAACACCAACAACCCGCTCAGCGCCAAGAAGTGACGCAGCAATCGCCAGAATCCCAGAGCCGCATCCTAAATCAACAACACTTTTTCCGCTTATATCCCTATGAATCCAGGCCGCAATATAGACGATGCTAGCGGCGCTCTCGGCGTCAAGCATATAGCTCTCCCACTCAAGCCTTGGATGCGGAATGGGAGAGAGCTGCGATAGCAGAAGGGCGAGGTGCTTCCTCCTCGGCAGCTCCAATTCTTCTCCTCCCCTAACCAACTCAGCATACAGTATGACAGGCCTACAGCATACCCAGCCTTAAATAATCCTCCCAGCGCATCTTTCCGAGCGCAACATACACTTCACGCGGAGTTAGAAGGGGTCTAGGAAACTTCCTCGACTCATATAAGGAGATCCTTGGGCATGCAGTGTTCACATAAGCCTCTATCGATGGAAACTCCATTAATGCCTCCGGAGTAACCTCCCTCATGGCTAATAGAACAACCTCTTTCTCGGCAGCCTCTAAGTCGCCCTTAATCCTCAATGAAGACTCAAGGTTTGTCTGTCCAGTTTTAAGCCCCGTTATTACGCCCCATCTCCTCGCCCCCATAGCCTCAGAGATATCCATCCAACGCCTATTAATCACCCGATTAGCCTCATCATCAACCCTACGGGCCTTACCCTCAAAAGGATCAGCTACGATGGTAGGCTTCATGGTCGCCAAGAAAAGACCTAGAGCGTGAAATAGTCCGCCACCGATAAGTAAAAAAGCCTCAACCAAGTCCGAAATGGCCTTAGCGTTCCTGTAATCGCATCCTAAAACCTGACCATGATACTTTAGGCCAGCCACATGCCCAACATAAACTCTCTTACCAGCCCCCTCAAGAATCTCTCTGGCCTCATTAAGTGCGTGAACGTGCTGAACCGTTGCTGCCAAACCTATATTGTCCCATGGCTCAAGATGCTTCAGTGCATCTTCAACCGCATCCCTAACGCTAACATTCGCCCTAGCCTCAACATATAGTATTGGCACACCTATCTCCAGCCCCGGCATTCCAGAGTGCCCGTAATGTATTATTAGGTCGGCCGATAAGATCTCAGCCTCATGAACCGCTAGGTCGCATGCACCATAACATGGATCAGCGGATATTATCGCTAGCGCTCCAGCCTCCTCAATAACAGACGCTATTCTGGGAGCAGCAGGCTTAAGCCCCTCAGGCAACTGAACAAAAACCCTTCGAGCACCAAGCCTAGCAATCTCAGCCTTCACCCTATCCTCTTCCAAATCAAACAATTCGATTGCTCTAGACAATTTAATCAAGAAAAATAGGGGATTTGAGAGATATTAACTATTCTAAAAACAAACGATTGACTGTGAAGTCTTTCTAATCATTGAGTGGTATGTCTAGGTCTGGGTCCTCGCGGATTCCTCTGCCAGTTGCCTTCTCAATCATTATGCGCTGCTCAATGGATGCCACAAGCTTTCTAGTCTGAACAACAACGTCTGGATTAACAGATATACTGTCTATTCCACTCCTAACTAAGAACTCTGTGAACTCTGGATAGACACTTGGAGCCTGCCCACATATACTCACAGTTTTACCGTCACGGTGAGCCAACTTAATGAGCAGCCTAATAGCACGCTTGACCGCCAAGTCCCTCTCATCAAACAAGTGCGCAACAGTCTCATTATCCCTATCACATCCGAGAATAGTCATCGTCAAATCATTGCTGCCAATGCTATAGCCATCAATATACTTATTGAATTTGTCGGCTAGTAGACAGTTGCTCGGTATCTCAGCCATGAGCCAAACCTTGAAGTCCGGCCCCCTCCGCAGACCCTCCTCCTCCATTATTTTAATGATCTTCTCAAGCTCGTCTACGCGCCTACAGAACGGTATCATAACCCAGAGATTCTTGAGCCCATACTCCTCCCTAACCTTCTTGACGGCTCTGACCTCAAGCCTGAAAGCCTCAATATACTTCGGATCATAGTATCTTGATGCACCCCTCCAGCCCAATAGCGCCGATGGCTCAACTGGCTCATACTTCTCTCCGCCCTTAAGCTCCCTATATTCTGAAGACTTAAAGTCGCTGAAGCGCATCACAACTGGTCTAGGATAGAATGCTGCGCATATTCTGCGGAATGCCTCA
>JAGTQA010000003.1 GCA_018396975.1 Candidatus Bathyarchaeota archaeon
TAGACTTTGCGGCTGCTAGGCTAATCTCGAACATTGGGGTTGCGCCGCAGCATCCGATGGGGACGGCCATAGTCAGCGAGAGGTTTAGTGGTAAGGCTCTCGGTAGGGCTATAGGCCTCCATTACGGCCTAGCCTACATAGGGAATATTATCGGTCCAGCCCTAATGACCATTCTATCGGTCGCTGTTGGATGGAGAAGCACACTGCTCATCTTCTCTATCCCAGCATTCCTAACTGGGCTGGTGGTGATCTGGTATTTAGGTGGGATGGGTGTGGGGCAAGGCAGAACCAGGAAAGATCAGCCCGCTGTGAGGACCAGCCTGAAAGATGATTTAGCAGCGCTCCTGAGGGTTAGGAGCATAATATTAATCTTTGTAGCCCAGGCATTACTCTCCGGCGGGCTGGAGATAGGCGTGCTAACCACATATATTCCAATATTCCTCGCAGATTTTTTAGGAATGGAAGTTTACGAGAGGGGGATAGTTTACACTATTGGGCTGCTTGGCGGGGTTATTGGGCCGATCCTTCTTGGAGGATACGCTGGGCGCATAGGATACATTAAAACAGCAGCCCCCTCAATATTGCTCGCATCTACACTAATATATCTCCTAGCTCTCTATGATGTGGGAGTGAATAGCGTGATACTTGCCCTACACCTATTCGCACTAATGTTCCTAGCCTTCTCGCTGCCAACCCTCCTCCAGTCACACTTGGTTAGGGCTACAAGCGGTTATGGTAGAGACCTGGTTATAGGAATGTTCTTCACAATGGCCTTCCTATTCAATTCACTCTGGGCCGGAGTAATAGGCTACATAGTGGACATATATGAATCCTTTAGGCCGGCCCTAATGGTCATGGGCACACTTGGGCTCGTAGCGCTCGCAACCCTACTAGGCCAGATGAGGGATATATCAGCAGCCTAGTCCATCCCCCTAATCTCCACTAGAAACCTTCGCAGATCATCCTCCGATATCGGAATTTTATATCTGCCATTTATCGATGCCATCTCACCTATCCGCCTTGGGAGAACAAACATTATTTTGCCACCTTCAATCTTCTTATCGTAGTATAAGGCTCTGATTAAATCGTCCACGCTAAATTCCATCTTGAGTGGAAGCCCAAACATCTCAAGCAGCCTATTCTGCCTAGCCCACTCATCCACGCTCCAAAAACCCAATCTAACAGCAACCCAGCCCGATATCCTCATACCAACGGAGACGGCCTCACCATGCGGGCACTTGTAGCCGCTGAGCCGCTCAAGGGCGTGGGCTGGCGTATGCCCATAATTCAAGATTGCCCTCTTATTCTCCTCTCGAGGATCCTCCTCCACAATCCTCTTCTTTATTATACATGATGCCCTTATAATGTGGAATAGGGCTTCCCTATCGCGCCTCTTAATCCTTTCGACATTAGACTCAAGATAATCAAATAGGCTCCGATCGCATATCACACCATACTTAACGACCTCAGATAGGCCGCTGATGAACTCCCTTTCGGGAAGGGATTCGAGTAGCGATGGATCAATATAAACCCTCTTAGGCTGATAGAATGAACCTATAAGATTCTTCCCATCCACCGTATCCACACCGGTCTTTCCACCTATGCTACTATCGACCTGGGAAAGCAGCGTTGTTGGAACCTGAATATAGGGAATTCCCCGCATATATACCGAGGCGACGAAGCCGCTTAAATCGCCAACAACTCCACCGCCTAAGGCGATGATAGCGGACTTCCTATCAACCCCCTCCCTAAGGAGCCTCCCAACCAAATAGCCCACCATATCTAGGCTCTTCGACCCCTCCCCGGCTGGAAAATCTATGAGGCAGGCGCTGACACCTTCCTCCCTAAATCCTTCCAGCAGCCTCTCGCCATAGAGCCCCCTTATGCTGGAATCAGTTATTATCGCATATTTATTCCCTATGGGATTCTCCTTTAGATCTGACGGGATCCTATCTAATAATCCATAACCCACTAGAATATCATATGACTCGTCAACAACCTCCTTTAAGGCTAAATGCAGCCTCTCAACCATCCACTTTCACATCTAGGGAATTAAGCGGCAAACTAAATCTTTCATTGAAATATGAATATAAATCTTCACGCCTAAATACCCCGGAGACGAGTGGATTCAGCGCTGAGTGACAAGCCTAATCCTCCATAGAATTAAGCATGTAAATCTTCTTGCAGACATCAATTATCTTCTTAAGCTCTGATGGGAGGATCATCTGCGGGCCATCTGAGAGGGCCTCATTAGGATTATAATGGACCTCAATCATGAGCCCATGAGCCCCAGCCGCTATGGCAGCCTTACTCATTGGATAGATTAGATCCCTACGGCCAGTTCCGTGGCTTGGATCAACTATTATGGGCAGATACGTCTCCTTCTTTATCACTGGAACAGCACTTAAGTCTAGGCTGTAACGCGTGAACTGCCTACCCCTACCAACCGGAATAATACCCCTCTCACACAATATGACATCCTTATTTCCTTGAGCCACTGCCCTCTCGGAGAACGATAAGAACTCCTCTATACTCGCACCGAAATTCCTCTTTATCAGTATGGGCTTCTTTTGCTTAGCAGCCTCCTCAATCAAGTCCTGATTATACATGTTCCTAGCGCCTATCTGAAGTATATCAACATACTTCGCAACTAGCTCAACATGCCTCTCGCTCCTAACCTCCGATATGGTTGGCATACCATACTCCTCACCAGCCCTAGCGAGCAGCTCCAGACCCTCCTCGCCCAATCCCTGGAAAGAATGGACTGATGTTCTGGGCTTAAAGGCTCCGCCGCGCAATATGTCGGCGCCAGCCTCACTAACCTCCCTAGCGATTCGGAAAATCTGCTCCTTGCTCTCAACAGCGCATGGCCCAGCTATGAAGACGGGCCTATTCTTGCCTCCAATCTTCACACCCTTAACCTCTACGACCCTATCTTCTGGAAAGAATGAGCGGGCGACAAGCCTATATGGCGAGGTGATTCTATAAGCCTTCTCGACCCCGGGCAGTAGGGCCAGCCTATCAAAGTCCACCTTATCCTCATCGCCTATCAAGCCAAGTATTGTCTGAAATTCACCCCTAGAAATATCAACCCTTAAACCATACTTCTCCTTAACAAACCTAGCGACGCGCTCAATATCCTCCTCGCTCGCACCAGGCCTCATCACAATAGCCATATGCGATCATAACCCCTACAAACAACAAATGAAAATCTATCTAAACCACAAAAATTTAAACTTAACTCAGCAACAAACCGAAAAAGTAAAATCTGACACAAAAATAAATTCAGAAATTAGAGAGAGCGGGGGTACCCGAGCCAGGTCCAAATAGAAAGAAAGGGTCAGATAGGCCCCTCTAGGATAGGGGGGAGGACTTAAGATCCTCTGGCGTAGGCCGTCGTGGGTTCAAATCCCACCCCCCGCACCA
>JAGTQA010000025.1:0-12580 GCA_018396975.1 Candidatus Bathyarchaeota archaeon
GCGTCTCCTAAAGATAAGCCTGCACAGTATCCTGTCACATAATTGTAGTAGTTGTCTATGTGAACATGCCACTCTCTCGTTAGCTCCTCTAAGCATGACTCACCAAAGAATTCCTTTGCGGAATATTTCTTATAGAGGTGTCCAATTCTATAAGGTGCCCTACCCATTGGGAGAATAGATGGATAGCTCAGCCCAGCGTATAGTCCTAAGGGGTCCCTAACGCGCATTATGGATAGGTATTTCTCGAAAGGAAGGGTTCCCTTTAAACCTAATCTCTTCATCTGCTCATAGAATATCTCTTGGTAGATTATGAGGTTCCCGCCGAATATGCGCCTACCTATCTTTACCGCCCTCTCTATACGCTCGAAGGGTATTTGCTCAATAACGAAAGGGTTGACACTAATGAGCGCACCATTTAAGCCAGCCTCTCTAAGCCTAGAAAATCTATCCTCAACAATCTCATCATTAATACACCAGAAACAGTTTGTTTCGACGAAGAGCGATGGTATTTTAAGATTTTGAGCCAACTTAACTAGATCCAGCAGTAGATTAAAGTTTAGGAAGGGCTCTCCTCCAGTAAAATGTAGTCCAAGATTGACTCCTACCCGCTTAAAGTCTTTAGGATAAATTGCCCTAAAGAATTCTGAAATCGTCTTAAGAATTTTTTCAGCATCGGTTAGGCTTATCCAGTCATCCCTCCATTTTGGGGAGCAGGCATACATACAGTGCCTGCACTCATTTGTGCACTTATATGTTAGAAATATTCCGCCTGAAACTGGCTTAGGAATCGGTAGCTTAACCATTCTGCAACACAGTAATTAGAAAGAGTGCCCGCTCATAAATAAGTATGATGTAGGGACGAATAGCTTAAATTATGTCAGAGAATATTGTTTTGGTTGGGGATGATGTGGGAAGAGCATGGAGCGATTAGGCTGTGACCGAGAGTTACTCCACTGACCCATATTATGGGAGATCCTAAATTCAAGATTAAAGTCTCTATATTTCATCTCCTCCTAGAACGCCTATTTTCTCTAGCCTTTTTTGCTCCCAACCCCTCTGAATATTACGTTTGTGATGTGCCCAATATTCGATCAATCACTCTTTCAGGGTTAAACGGTTCTATATCATCGTATTTTTGTCCGGTTCCTAAGAATAGTATCGGCTTTTTCGTTACGTAGGCTATTGATATTGCGGCTCCACCCTTGGCGTCAGCATCCATCTTTGTGAGTATCGAACCGCTCACATCAACATATTTATTGAATTCTTCAGCCTGCGCTATTGCATCATTCCCGGTTAATGCATCCCCAACGAATATTATTAAATCGGGCTTAACAGTGCGGGCTATCTTCTCCATCTCCGCCATTAGGTTTTTGTTCGTTTGCATTCTGCCTGCCGTATCTATTAGGACGGCATTTATCCCCCTCGCTTTAGCATACTGCACCGCATCATAGGCTACTGCTGCCGCATCTGAACCATACTTATGCTTCACCATGTGAACTCCAAGTCTTCTTGCATGCTGCTCTAGCTGCTCTATCGAGCCAGCCCTGAATGTATCACTGCATGCTAAGACAACAGAATAGCCTTTTTTGAGGAGCAAATTTGCTATCTTAGCTATCGTTGTAGTCTTTCCAGTCCCATTTATTCCAACAAAGACCACTATGCAGGGCTCTTTGATGCTACGCTTCTTTTCAACCAAATCTATTAGGTCTACCTTGTTCGTGGTCTCAAGAATTTCTAGGAGTGTTTCTCTAAGGGCTCCCAAAATTATCTTACGTTTATCTTCAAATCTGCCAACTTTTAGACCGGATAGTTTACTCTCAATTTCATTGCATATGCGCTCTGCAACTGCCAGCGCCACATCATTTTCTATGAGCATCAGCTTGAATTCCCAGAGAATCTCTCTAAGGTTTTCTGGTTTAAGCTCCACGGTTGAAACTTTACTTATTAGCCCACTTATTGCTTCACGGAGCTTCTCGAACATCGCTCTTTCTTTTCTCCCCTTATTCTTAGCTTCTGAGCGAGGCTGTTAGTTCTTGGAGCCTATTCTGATTCTCTTGTATCCTGGATAGGACCTGGCTTAATTGCTGTTCTATGGCTGCTTTCATCTTATTTAGCTCGGCTATTCTATTGGCTATGTCCTCCTTAGCCTCTCTAATCGTTTTCTCAATGGCTACTCCCGCCCCTATCCCATAAACGACTTTATCTGTATCCTCAAGTCTAGCCTTAATATATGATCCTCCCCCTATCGGTACAAATATTGAGTCAGAATCTTTCTTCTCAATACCATCTAGAGACATGCTTGCCAGATTAAGCTCCGCTAACGCCGTATTAACTAAATTCAACCTCGACTGCAAATATTCAGCTGTGCTCTCAAGAATTCTAAGCTCTACGATTAGTCTCCTAACTTCATCTTCCACTCTCTCTGCTGGTGCCGACATAAATATGCCACCTAAAAACAATAAAAGGAGTATTGTGGCTTAAATAGGTGCCGCTTTTACTCTTCTTTCCGCATCTCTTCAATGCTGGATATTTTTATGTGAAAGCGCTTAACTCTGTGCTTACTCCCTAAAATCTTATATATTTCTTCGATAGCATGCTCTGGTTTCAGGGCCCTAATTTCCTTCCTAAATATTGTCTTGAAGTTCGGCTTTGTTATCTTTCCAATCACCCTATAAACTTTGACCTCGCTCATCACCAGCCACCTTCAGAGCTTGGCTTATCATGAATATTTCCGGGCCTGTTGTGAGTGAGCCGGCAACGGCGACCCGGCTATTCCCTATTAGGCCTGTGCCTATATATGGAATTCCACAGTTGACTGTTCCAACGCTAACTGGAACTTTAAGGATCTCACCTAAAAGTTTTTCTTCTTCTGGCTTGATTAATGGATGCGCTAGTACACCCTTGTTTGTTGCAACTGCGAGTGAACCGACATATGGGAGTCCAGCGATCTCTCCATGCGCGACCTCAACACCAAGCGTATCTGAAATAATCTTTATTTCTTCTCTCTTCATTCTTGGATCTACTATTGCGCCGTGGTCATTTGCTAGTATTAGGTTTCCGAAGGCTGTTCTTCTACTTCCCTCCATCACCGTTATATTCACGTCCCTTAGGGTTTTTAGGGCCTCTATCTCCTCATCCCAGACAGTGTGTGGTAGAATTATGCCATTAGAGTTGGCGCATATCAGTGAGCCTACTAGGACTGATCCACCTATATTGGTTCTGATAATTTTTGTTTCAAACCACTTCTCAAGCTTCTTTATTGTTGGTTCTGGGAGTGGATTTGGAATTATAAGGAATCTCTCCGTTGCCCGCATAAATACGCCTATGCTTGCGCTGCCAAATGCGTCTAAGAGGAATAGAGCCATACTTAATCTCCTTCGGCCTCGGCCAGGTAAACTGTTACAATACCATCCTTATCTTTTGAGGCCCTTATCCTTATCTTACGTGGAGGCTTCTCAATTCCCCTATTCCATATCCTTTCATTAACCTCATTCGAGATTACTATGGAATCCTCCTCAATCTTCATGTGCTTTTTAATGAAGGCTTTAAGTATGCGAATCGCCCTAGGGGCCCTTTTCGTTACTGGCATTATCCAAGCTCTGCTTAGCGGGACGGTATATACGCGTTCCTCTACGATCTCCCTTTCCCTGTCGGCTTTAGCTTCACTCCCCCTTATTTTTTCCTCAGTTCCCGATTTTTCATCTTTCTCCCCACTCATGTCTGGCTCCTCCCTTAAGCCCTTATCTTCGTCCTCCTCCAATGTCTTTTGGGTATTCTCGCTATCTTACCTAGGGTCTTTGCTATAACCCATGATGGTATAGGCTTGCTGCTTTTGCCAGCGCTTATCAGCCTAAGCTTTTTTGCGAGTGGCTTATGCCTTGCCATCTCTCTCATATCCTCCTTATCTGAATCTCTCTCTTACTAGTTTGGATCCTCCTTAAAATCTCTTTTAGCTGCTCGTCATCTATGGGTATATTTATCCTTCCCTGCTGAGCGATTTGGATAAGCTGAATTTCGAGCTGTGATGCAAACTCCGGCTTAACCATTTTTAGGTTTGCAAGTCTCTGCCTAGCCTCGGGCGTGAGGATCCTTCTTAGTATGGCTTGCTTCTCCATTTCGATTCTTTTTCGGGCCTCTGCAGCCTCCTGCTCTTGTAATAGTCTCTGCTGTAGCTCCATGAGTTTTCTGCGTCTTATTTCTTCAAGCTCCTCATCGCCCAAGCTCATGTTGGTGCCCCCTCCATTTTAATAATTTCTTTAATACTTGCTTAGTGCTGGATTAACCCTCTCTAACTCCTTCTTTATGTCCGATGAGAGGGAGTCCAGTAGTTTCCTTCCCTCAGATGTTATTACTCGCCCCCTCCCCTTAATAGTCTCTATTAGCCCAGCCCTCTCGAGCTGCTGGAGAGCCTTTCTTATTATTGCTCCCCCTCCTTTCCTAGCGTGTTCCCGCCTAGTTCCTCTATCCTTCCTTCCACCATACTCGGAACGTAGGTGCTCAACCCCTATCGGCCCATTAATATAGACTTTCCTTAACAGTGACGCGCATCGAGTATACCACCAGTCTGGGTCTTGTGGAGCGCGCTCAGCATGGGATCCGGTTTTTACGTAGAGGGCCCATTCTGGAGGTCTGACTGCATCAACATTATCTTTTAGGTATTTTGCTAGGCGTTCTATTAGGATTGATGGGGGAACATCGTATGGTGTTGGCAAATTAATATTCCCCGCGAGACTATTTTTCTTTCACTATTCTAGGGAGGAGTCTTATAAATACTTATTTGCGTTCAGACTTGCACTTCTCCCAGATAACCTCTGGGACCAATTATCTCAGTTCTTCTTCACCGTTTTTCTGCGCTTTTCCCTTGGCTTATGTAATGTGAATGTGTGGCCTATTATCTGGATTATCTTTAAGTTTGTCTCGGCTGATATTCTTTGGGCTATGTTTTCTAGACTTTCGCTGGCTAGGGCTGATCTTAAAACCCTAACTTTAACGGTTCTCCTTACCTCAAGCTGCTTCATAATCTCTTTTATTTGGGCCTCTGTTACGCCCCTCTTTCCTATGCGTATTGTTGGCTCTATAAGTGAGATCCTTCTAGCTATCGAGCGCCTCCGCAATGCTTAACACCTCTTTCTTAATGATCTCCTCATCTGCTTACCACAATATAAACATGTTATAACTATATGTGGTTCTCTTCTGGGCTGTATGCGGACTCGGGAGCTAACCCCGGGAAAAATGAACCTCTTACAGTGCCTACATATTAGGAGGCGCATCTCTCTCGGCAGGCGAATCTTCACCCGCATCGCTATCTTCCTAGCTATCTCAACATATCTCTGCGCTAAATCTGGTCTCTCATGGAGCGTCTCGATAGCTAGGCTGAAGAGTCTCTTAATGCGTTCTAGGGCGATCTCCCTAACCCTATCCCTACTGCCCATAAGCTTACTTCCCGCATCGACCCTCATTAGACTCTAAGAACCTGTAGATCTCCCTCAGGAGCATAAGCCAGCTAAGGTAGGAGTTTATTGAAGCCCTTAATGCTGTTGTATCTGTAGACTCGAAGAATATCATTAAGTTCTTCCCCTCCTTAGTAACCCTAACCTTAGAGCGATATTTAGTCGAAGTCTCTGTCTCAGGCCCTATGGACTTACCTATTATCTCAGCCTCCCTTTCAGAGGAAAAGGTAAAGCGTAGGATTGCCGAGGCACCCCTACTCATACATCCCACACAACATGAGATATTTTTATACGCGGCCCAATCTCAACATTGCCGGATAGAAGATAGAAAGAAATGTATGCCCAAGAATCTATACCGCCGGATATGCGCATGCAAGCCTCATAATTTAGTGTCTCACCTAAGGATTTTATTGCTGGCAGGTCGAGGAAATCAGCGATGCTAAGTCTAAACCTCTCAACCTCCCTATCTACGGTCTCTGATGCATCTAGAAATAGCGAGCTAATAGTTTTGTCCACAATATCCCTAGGCATCTTATATTCTCTCCTTAATTTCACACCTGATATGTATAGGCGGGGAGGTATCTCCCCAAAACTACCGTTAGATATCTTGAAGAGCCTTATTCTTCCGGGCCCACCCTTCCATCTATCTACAACAATAAATTTTTCAGCCCCCATCTCTAGGGTCTTCTCTGCAATCTCTAAGAGACTCATCTTTCCACGGTTAACCCTTTTAAGGCCCGGTATTGAGCGCGCTAAGTCGTTGCAGAGGCTCCTAATTCTCCTAGTTGGCCTATGAGATGTCGTTAGTAGGATCATTGGCATTTTCCCAGAATAATTTAGGTTCCTTTAGCAGCCCTCTCAGCTACAACCCCGATCTTTGTTACAGGTGTATATGCTCCACCGGCAAATTTAAAGCCACATTTCCTACAGACCCAGATGCCTACGCTTTCCCTACGCACGGCCTTCACTCCACATTGTGGGCATAGATGTAGCCTTCTCATCTCTGACACTATAGTGATATAGCGTTTTCTAACCGATACACCATATCTTGGGCCGAATCCCCTTGCCGGACCGACCTTTTTCGTTCTCTTTCCCATTAGTTCTTCACCACCAGCATCCTTAACTCCTCAGCTTTCTCACGAGCTATATAAGCAGCTTCTATAATCTGTTGTGGTGTTAGGGCGCCCTGCCCACCCTTCTGTATAGCGCATATTCTTCCATCCTTATCAAAGGTTATTGTTAGGCGGGCGTTCATAATCTCCTCCTCCTCAAGCCACGGGTCGATAACTAGCTTATCGCTTATGTTCGCGAATGTTATTGCAATAGGATAATTTCTCATTGGTAGAGGCATGTATTCAGAGGTCTTCTTAATTTCACCATTCTCCACAACATAAACTGGTATTTTGGTATTAATGAGAGCTGCCAGCGATGCCAGTGCAGATGCATCTATTAAATTCCCATCATGATTGAGAACGTAAATGTCGATAAATATTACATAAACTTTCTTTCCGGGTATGAGGCAGAGCTTCTCCAACTCAATAGCTTGAGACTCACGTATTCCTCTATCAATAACCCTGGCGAGCTCAATAGACTCCTCGCTGGGCGGTCCAGCCTCGAACTCCGGTGAGGCTAGGGGCACAAACTCTGAGTTAACCGTGAGAACGCCCTCATTGGGTCTATCTGGGAAGGGCTCTCCGAGCTCGACTTTAACTCCTACCACAACCTCGGTCCTGCCCATTAAGACCCTCGCTGAGCCCTCAGCCTTCTCGATTATCCCAGTTTCTATCTTTATTGGGCGGTAGTCTGTTAGTCCGCGTCCGTCAAGCCTCTTTCCGCTAGCGATCATCTGTGAGATCTGCTTCTGCCTTATCCGTGAGATCATGATTGAAGACAAGTCTCAACCTCCTCCTTAATCGCTATATACTTCGCCTTTAAGGCCTCCTTTTGTAACTTATATATTTGCTTACAGCCCTCAATGGCTAGGTTAAGAGCTTGCTTAAATTCCTCTATAGTTAGTAGCCCATCCATCTGGAGGAGTGAGACGAGACCTAGATTGGGCATATAGGCGACCGGGAGATCAGCCTCACCCTCCTTATCCTCCAGATCATTAAGGTCAAGCACTAAGACACCATCAACTTTGCCAGCGGCGCACGCAACCACTAAGTCTCTCATGGGTATCCCAGCATCGGCTAGGGCTAGGGCTGCAACAGTTGTCCCAGCACATCTCGTTCCACCATCCGCCTGAAGAACCTCAATAAATATGTCTATGGATGTTCTAGGAAACTTCTCAAGGAATACTGCTGGCTCTAAAGCCTCCTTTATCACCTTAGAAAGCTCTATCTCACGTCTTGAGGGCGCCGGGGACTTTCGCTCCTCAACTGAGAATGGGGCCATATGATAGCGGCACCTTAGGAGCGCCCGGTCTGGAAGCGCCAGATGTCTAGGGTGGACTTCCCTAGGACCATAAACTGCGGCGAGTATCTTACTCTTCCCCTGCTCAATGTAGGCTGAGCCGTCGGCGTTACTTAATATGCCGACCTCCATCTTTATGGGCCTAAGCTCATTAGGCTTTCGTCCATCAACCCTTAAGCCGTTCTCATCAATTAACCTAATCTTTCCACTCATAGTCTTGCACTCTTCTCTTTCCTTATCATTTCAGCTATCCTATCTGTTAGGCCGGAGGTGTGAGCCTCCTGCGCTATCTTCTCTATGGCGAGGATGGCTAGTCTCTCATGCTCTGGACTTGGCCCAGAGATGAGTATAATTCCATTCTGCCCAATAGTTATTTTACACTCGGTCTCCCTCTTAAGCATATTTATCATCGAAGCCTTACGACCAATAATCCTTGGTATTTTAGCTGGCGAAACCCTAACTATCTGCCCCTGCGTTATCTTTCCAAGCCCCGGCTCTTTAATCGTGAGAATTGGATCTATCGTCCTATCGAAGGCTAAAACCTTAGCTAATATTAGATCGCCAATATCTAAGAAGCTCGTTAAATCATCCTTCTGCTGCCTGAAGGGTTTATTTAAGGCGTCACTGGCCCTCAAAATCGCCTTGTAGGGGGAGTTGATATCAACAACCCACCCATTTACATTGAGATCCTCAATCTTACCTATAACCTGATCCCCGGGGGATGGAATATAAACGGTGTTTAATGCAACAACCTGAACAGTTCTACCCTCATACTCAACAAGCCCAAGCCTACTAGCATAAATCCTAAATCCATCTTTATATGTATTGTTTCCAGCTATGTAATCGCCCTCAGCTAGGAGGTCCCCGGGAGTCACAATCTGCCTATTCTCAAAGAAGAACATGGATCCCATTACCTCCAAATTTGCACGAAAATATTTACTTTATAATTTTAACATCAACATTCCCATGAGTCAGCTCGCCCATCTTTTCTAGGAAGGGCCCGTAGAGCCCTGCTGGCATCTCTAGGATGACAGAGAGGGATCCGTCATTTAGCCAAACTTCACTCTTTATTGTTCCGAAGGACTTGAGGGTTCCATAGGCTTTACTCGCATACTCAGGTGGAACCCGGGTGGCAACCGAAATCCTCTCTACGCTTAAAGGTAAAATTGTGCGGAGGGCCTTAATCGCCTCATTAGCTTGCTCCTCAACACTCTTAAATGGATCTATTGGAAAGTGGATCTGCTCTAGTGCCTGCTCTATACGCGTGGGTGGATGTGGGAGCTTAGTTCTTGGGTCAACTGCATTACGCGATATGAAGTCAATTATCTGCCTGCGCTTCTCCTCAATCATCTGCCTCCTCTGTTGGGCGGTTAGCTGCAGCGTTCCCTTCTTAAGTATTATCTTCGCTATCTCAAGCGGGTCTGTTGTTCCAAAGGTTTCCTTGAGTTTCTTTTCTGGGGCTCTTAGGCCCTTACTTGCATCAGTGAATATGACGTCTGTGACAAGTATCTCAGATAGCGAAATCTGTCTTCCACTCCGGAAGGAGAGCGCCGGATCTGGCTTAACGAGTATCTCGTAATTCTCCCCACCAATACTTATGCGGGCAATAGTATAGTTCTTGCTCATCTTCCTTCAGCTACCCTGTACTTCCCTAATATACTTCTCAATCTCCTCATCCGTCAGAAGCCTGAATCTCCTAGTTGAAACCGGGACAACCGCTATCTTGATCCTAGGCTGCTCACCCCTAGCCTGCATAGACTTAAGAAGGCATTTAACACCTAATCTTATCGCCTCCTCAAGTGTTAGGTCGTCACGATACTCCTCCTTCAATATGTTCTCAGCCACTTCGCGGCCTATTCCTATGGCAACCGCCTTATAAGCCCTATATGTTCCACTTGGGTCTGTTGTGAATAGCTGGCTTCCACCCTTATCCACACCAGCGAAAATTATTGATACGCCGAAGGGCCTTACACCTCCATGCTGCGTATACATCTGCTTTATATCACCTATTCTCTTGGCAACCATTTCCACATCGACTGGTTCATCATACATAAGTCTACTGCTTTGGGCGAATATCCTAGCCTCATCTATTAGGACGCGGGCATCGGAGCTTAAGCCCACAACAGCGGCTCCAATATGCTCGTCAACCTCATATATTTTCTGGCTAAATTTCGGGTTCTGGAGCTTAGACTCGATCTTCTCCTCAGCCCCTACAACAACACCTTCGGGACACATTATGCCAACTATAGTTGAACCCCTATAAACGGTCTCTAATGCATACTCAACTTGAAATAGGCGGCCATCTGGCGAAAAAACTGTGATGGCCCTATCATATGCTCCTGGAACCGCAAATACTGACAACTTCCGCCATCCTCCTATAGCATCAACCCTAAACCATTTCTCTCCTTGAGAAGTAAATAGATGAGACTAAAAAACCTTTTGCATGTGGATGATATCTAATTATTCCTCTCTTATGGCTGAGAGGATTTTTTCAGCCGTCCCTATACAGCTTAGAAGATCATCGATTGTGGACATGAAGGTTGCGATGTTATCGCCATCATACCTTATAGTTGTGACGACTCGATTATACATGGCCTTGGTCTCCACAATTAGGTCTTTGGGAGTCACTATGTTGTCAGGTGAGACAGCTTCAGCTATAGCTTTAGCCTCAGCCTCACTATCATATGTTAGTGTTATTTCAGCCTCCATCCTTCTTAATCCTCGCCATGTACTCCCCAACTAGGGAGTTGACGTATTTTAGGAAGAGGTTCCTCTGGTTGTAGGGTACCTGGGCTCCGGCCGCAATATCATGTCCCCCTCCTATTCCGGAGCATCTCTCGGCTGCGATGCGTATTATTTCGCCCAGATTCAGCCCCATCCTAGCGGTTGAATCCGTTGTTCGAGCCGAGATTTTGATCGTTCCCTCATCCGACACGAGCGAGTAGGCTATTAGGGGCTTTTCCACTCTGGGGAGGCTCATCGATATTATGGTTGATATTGTGCTTATGGCTTTTTCATCGATGTCCTTCTCACCGTGCAGGACGTATATATTTTCCCACTCCTCAATCCTCTCAGGATTCTCATTAAGCCACCTAAGATACTTTGTTATTATCTGCCTGTAATTCTCGAGAACTCTTAAGGCATCCTCGTATGATCTGCCCCTATCACCCATGCATATGGCCACGCCTAGACCAGTGGTGCCCATCCTTCCAGTTGCATTGAGGAGAAGGGCGAACTCCCTAGCATCCCTAAGGGGTGTCCAGGGCTCCTCCTTAGCGAGAATATAAACTGTGCCGAGTAGGCTCATGGCAACCTCACTTCTAAATCCCTTAGAAACTAGGTAGTCATGTAATGCTGAGAATAGTCTACGCTTCTCGTCTTGAGATAGGTCTCTTAGAGCCCTCCACCTATCATTTCTCTTCAACTCAATATTTAACCCGCTTAGGAACGCTAGGCTCTTATCCTCCTCACCGCTTATTCCGGGTATATATGGGCTGGTTGTGTAGGCTAGAGCCTTGTGTATCGGCCGAGTCTCCCTTCCAAAAAAGAGTAGGTCGGTTTCAACGCTTAAGTATCCGGTCTCAACAGCATCTTTAACAATTATCTCATTAACCCCGCCAAGCGCCCTGCCCTCATACTTATCTTGAAGGTCTCCTAAAGCTCCAACGACAGCAAGGTAGGCTAGATCAACATTATCCTTTCCCATAAACTTCGCGACCAAATATGATATTCCGGCGGAGCTTATATCCCTAGATCCGTCTATACCGAAGAGGTGCGGGTTAACCTGCATGAAGGATTCGCTGGGCGTTCCTATTGGCTGGTGATGGTCAAGTACAATTACGCGCCTGTCACCAGCCCTAACCCTCAAAATATCTAGGTATCCACTTCCCATATCCGTGAAGATAAGTAGCGCCTCTCCTCCACTATAATGCAGCGCCTCACCAATAGTCCTCTCATCCATCCAACGCTCTATCCGAATGCAGAAGTCTGCTTCAGCCCTAAGTAGGGCCTTACCAATTATTCCAGCAGCAGATATTCCGTCAGCATCCATATGTGAGACTACAAGGACCTTTCTGCCGCCGCTAATATTCTCAAGAATCTCCTCTGCTGCAGCGCGAGCACCATCCATAAAATCATTTATGCGTGCGCCAGCAACCATTAAAGACCCCTATTCAATCACGCTATTGAGGCGACGACCGCCTTATACTCCCAGTTAGGTGGGAGGATTCCCCTCTCTTTATAGTATTCTGATAGGCGATGTATCTTTGACTCAACGAGCTGGAGAGCTCTCTTATTATGCTTATCCTTCTTATTCTTCTCTAGATGCGCCTTTATACGCGCGGCCCTCTTAAGTAGGTTCTCCAGATCTTCAGGAATCTTCGGCGCTAATCCGTTCTCCTTCAGTATCTCCACTATGCCCTTACCGACAATGGGCTTAACGAGCGGTATACCATACTGATCGCGCAATATAACGCCTATCTTACTTGGCGGATTCCCCTCTCTAGCAAGCTTAACAATTAGGGCTACAACCTCATCGGGAGTATACTTACACCAACTAGGAGGTCTCTTACCAATAGGTCTCGTTGAATGTGAGCGTCCCTTCTCTTTCTTCGGCAAGGCCTATCCTCCAATAACTCTTAAAAACAAGGTTGCAGGTATTTAAAAGCTTTGTTTGGTGATCAGCATAGTGCATTTATAATGTGTTCGCTGTTATTTTT
>JAGTQA010000025.1:12880-31858 GCA_018396975.1 Candidatus Bathyarchaeota archaeon
TTTACAAATAGGAAAGATTAAAAACATCCTTGCATAATATTTTAGATTGAACCATTTGGTTCTAGTGATTAGGAATGTGGGATAAAATAGCAAAGTGTTTAGAGGGTTATCCGGAGAGACTTAGTATAGCGAAGATATTAATTAAGAATGGTTTAAGTGTTAGAAATGGCAAGATTTACTGTGGCGACATAGTTATACCGGTTATTAGGATAAGCCGTGTTGCCGGAGTAGATAGGAGAACAGTTGTCCAAACAATAAAGATGATTGAGAGTAACCCAGAATTAAAAGTAATCTTTAGTGGCATAAGCCCAGCTGGCTCCTCACTACGCGACGTAGCAAAACACCTAAACTTCGGCGTGGTCGAGATAACACCCGTAGATGCTAGGATGCCGGGCATACTCGCCGCTGCAGCATCCTTAATAGCCCAGAGAAACATAAGTATAAGGCAGGCCATAGTTGATGATCCAGAGTTAACACCTGAGCCCAAGCTCACTCTCATAACTGAGACAAAGATTCCGGGAGACCTTATACCGGAATTCCTGAAAATAAGGGGAGTTTCAAAGGTTTCAGTATACTAGGAGTAGAAAGGCCCTAACGTTGAGAGGAAGGGTGCGGTGCTAGACCTACTGGGAATTGCATCGTTATCCTTCATAGCGGCACTATCAGGGGCAATAGTTCCCGGTCCGGTCTTCGCGCTGGTAGTATCAGAATCGTTGAGAGCTGGTAAGATAGCCGGTCCCCTAATAGTTCTAGGACACTTTATCATTGAATGGATCATAATTTTCATGATATTCCTTGGGCTTGGCCCAGTCCTAGACTCTAAGGATACTAGAATTATAGTGGGCTTCGTCGGCGGCTCAGTGCTGGCGCTAATGGGCTTAAGACTTGCAAAGGCAGCCGTAAACTTAAAAATAGACGAGAACGTTATCTCTGAATCATCCCTCAATAGTGTAAGGAAATCTCTATATGGTTTGATTGCATCAGGCTTCTTAAGTAGCTGCTCGAACCCTCACGTCTTTTTATGGTGGCTGGCGACGGGGGCTCCGTTAATAACGAGCTCATTATCTATTGCTGGCTTGCCTGGCCTCATATATTTCCTACTAGGACATGCAGCCGCCGACCTCTCATGGTTCAGCTTTGTGAGCTATTCTGTCTGTAAGGGTAGGAGGATTTTGAGTCGGAGAGCTATCCAAATAATCCTCTTTGTAAGCGCCGCCTTCCTAGTGGCTTTTGCATTCCACCTTATTTTATCAGCTTGGCTCCAATACTATGCTGGTTAATATGGCCATAATCTATGAGCAAAACACTTTTTACCCACAATAATGCCTTTATTCTCTGATTCAAAATTTGTCGGGTCCAGTCGGCGATGGGATTGCCGGTTGAGGAAGCGCAACAGATATCTGTGGCTGAAGGTAACGTATTCGATTTGTTAGCCCGCCCCATACGCAAGCTGATTAAGGAGAAGGGCTTTAAATCGCCGACGGAGCCTCAATCAAAAGTTATCCCAAAAATTCTTGAGGGCAAGAATGTTCTTCTTATATCGCCGACCGCTAGCGGAAAGACCGAGGCAGCAATCCTTCCAATTCTAAGCATGCTTATCCAGATGCCGAAGAGGGAGCCTGGAATAAAAGTTCTATATATCACTCCCCTGAGGGCGTTAAACCGCGATATGCTGGAACGCCTAGAGTGGTGGTGTAATAACTTAGATATTAAGCTCGCCGTTAGGCATGGTGATACAGATGCGAATGAGCGTTCGAAGCAAGCTAGAAGCCCACCGGACATGCTTATAACAACACCCGAGACCCTCCAATCAATACTCTCCGGCTGGATAATGCGCCGACACCTCCAGTCAATAAGGTGGGTTGTTGTCGATGAAGTTCATGAGTTAGCTGATAGTAAGCGTGGAAGTCAACTGGCCCTCGCGCTTGAGAGACTCAGGGCCATAACTGGCAGAGACTTCCAGATAATCGGGCTGTCGGCGACAATAGGTACCCCGGAGAGGGTTGCGCAATTCCTAGTTGGGAATGAGAGACCCATCGAAATAGTCCGCGTGCCAGTCGCTAGGCTCATGAGGCTCCAAATATTATATCCTAAACCTGAGCCGCAAGACTATGAGCTCGCCTCAATTTTATTCACCCATCCAGAGGTTGCGGCTAGGCTTCGCATAATGCGCGAGCTAATTGAGAAACATAATTCCGTTTTACTCTTCACGAATACTCGGTCAATCTCGGAGATTCTCGCAAGCAGATTTAAGATATGGGATGTCAACTTCCCAATTTCAATACATCATGGTTCGCTAGCTAAGCCCTCTAGGATCGCGGCTGAGAAAGGTCTAAAGGAGGGTGAGCTGCGCGGTCTAGTGTGCACAAGCAGCTTAGAGTTGGGAATAGATGTCGGTAGAATAGACTTAGTGATCCAATATATGAGTCCGAGACAGGTTACGCGTCTAATACAGCGCGTTGGCAGGAGTGGGCATAGGATTGGGCGCATGGCTAACGGCGTAATTATAACGATGGACTCGGACGACACCTTGGAGGCAATGGTTATTGGGAGGAGAGCGTATAGGGAGGAGCTTGAGCCAGTAGACATACCTGAGAAGCCGTTTGACGTGCTGGCCCACCAAATAGCGGCTTTCCTAATGAAGAGGAAGCGCCTAGAATTTAATGAGATATATGAGGTTTATAGGAGGGCATACCCTTACAAAGACCTAACAATGGACGATATTAGGCGCGTTCTAGAATATATGCATAATCGATTTCCGAGACTAGCATGGGTTTCATTTGAGGATGGGGTAGTCCTTAAGCCTCGGAGAACAAAGGCTCTATTCGAATACTTCTTCGAAAACCTCTCAATGATACCCGACGAGAAGCATTATCTCGTCATCGATAAAGACAGCGATACAGCTGTTGGGCTGCTCGATGAGGCCTTTGTGGCCGAATATGGCAAGCCAGGAATCAAATTTATAATACGTGGAAGCCCATGGAAGATAGTGAGTATAGACGCGGACAAAATCTATGTAAAGTCCGTGAATGATCCAACCGGAGCCATCCCAAGCTGGGTTGGAGAGGAGATACCGGTTCCATTCGAGGTTGCTCAAGAAGTAGGTGAGATAAGGGCTTTCGTTGAGGAGGGCTTGAAGGCAGGCTTAAGTCCGGAGGAGATAGCCGAGAATCTATCTAGGAAGTATCCAGCTGATAAAAAGACTATTTTGGACGCAATCTCAGAGACAGTTGAGCATGTTAAGATGGGTTATCCAGTTCCAACAGATAAACGTATAACAATTGAGGAGTGGGAGGACTTCATTATTATCCAATGCAACTTTGGGTCTTTAACCAATAGGGCCCTAGCGCAGATTCTAGGCCACATAATATCTGAGATAACAGGCTACTCAATAGTTGTCCAGCACGATCCATATCGAATATTTATACAGACAATGGGCGAGATTAAGCCTGAAGCCCTAATCAGCATACTCTCAGACCTGAAGAATGCGAGCGAGGATATTATTAGGGAAACTCTGACCAAGGCGGTTGTTAAAACTGGTATATTCAAGAGGCGTCTAATACATGTTGCTAGGAGATTCGGTGCAATAGAAAAGTGGGTTGACTTTGAGAGCGTAAGCCTAAGAAATCTAATCAAGAGTTTTGAGGACACGGTGATCTATGAAGAAGCTCTAAAAGAGGTCTTCACTAAGGATCTAGACCTCAAAAACCTAGTAGGGGTTCTTGGAATGATGAGGCGAGGAGAGATAGAAGTCGTTAAGGTTAAGACGCATGGTGAGGCAACACCTATAGCCAGAGTTGGAATAGAACGCGTAAGCATGAAGACAGACCTTATACCACCTGAGAAAATGCGTAAAATCCTAGTAGAATCAGCTAGGGCTAGGCTCCTAGACGAGACAAGAACATTCATCTGTACAGAATGCTGGGACTACATAGAGATGATAACCCTTAAAGATCTACCGGATAAGCCGAGGTGTCCAAAATGCGGCTCCACAAAACTTGGAGTGCTTGAGGTTGAGGAGGAAGAAGCCTATCCACTAATAGAAAAGAAGGGTGAGAAACTGACTAGAAGTGAGGAATATCTGCGGGATGAAGCCATCGAGACAGCTAATCTTGTATCAAAGTATGGTAAGGCTGCTGCTATAGCCTTATCAGGAAAGAGACTTAGATTAAGTGATGTTAGGGAAATACTTTCGAAAGAGAGCGCGCTTACAGATAGGTTCTTTGAGCTGATAATTGAAGCTGAGAGGGAGGCACTAAAGAGAAGGTTCTGGTAGGAGAAAACGTAAGGTAAAAATAGATCTTTACCAATAAAACTGAAAAGGTAGAAGAGGTGGATTAGTTGTTTATATCACCCTTCGTAGCATCTCCCGAATCGGTTATAAGGAGACTTTTAACGATGGCTGAACTAAAGCCCGGTGAGATATTTGTTGATCTAGGCGCTGGAGACGGTAGGCCGGTGATAATAGCCGCTAAGGAGTTTGGCGCATACGCAATTGGCATAGAGCTAAGAGAAGATTTAGTCAAACAAGCCATGAGAAGAGTTATTGAGCTGGGACTGCAGGATAGAGTTAAAATAATCCACGATGACTTGTTTAATGTCAACATAAGTATGGCGGATGTGGTCTATTTATATCTCACAACAAGCGCGAATGAAAAAGTTAGGCCGAAACTTGAGGCTGAGCTCAAAAAAGGTGCAAGAGTAGTATCCCACGACTACGAAATAATAGGCTGGAAGCCAGTTAAAGTCGAGCGTTTCAGCGAAAATACATTTCTAGGATTCCCAACCCACACTCTATATCTCTACAAAAGGTGATCGGGTGAAGAGAGAAGACGTTTACATAACCTCAGAATCCTCATTATTAAGTGTAACCTTAAAAATTATTCTGAATCAAATTTATTAGGCAGATTTTAATCAAATTCCCTTAGGTGTCAATACAAATATTAGGGAGCATTGATGGTCTTCGCGCCCTGGAGCCGAGTGAATTCGTGGCGATGTAATGGATGCGGAATATGCTGCAAAGAGTTTGAGGTAGTATTGACATTTAATGAGTGGCTAAATATAACCAAGAAATATGGTATAGGTTTTACTAAAGCTGGATTGAACAAGTTTTATATGGGCAAGAGGGCTGACGGCTCATGCATCTTCCTCTACATGGCCCCGGACGGGAAGTGGTTATGCGGATTACAGAATAGTAAGCCACTAGCATGCAAGCTATGGCCCTTTAAGATCCTCAATAAGCCGAAGTATGGTGACGCAAAAGAAGCCCTATTCGAATATTACGGCCAGAAGTTCTATGTCTATATTGACCCATTCTGTCCGGGGATACGATGGGGGCCACCCTCTGCGGAGCTAGTCTATAAGGTGATACCAGAGTTCATAGAAATAGCCCTAGGAATTAGGGAGAAGCAAATATATTCAACAATGCCTCTTAGACCAAACTACTTTATTATTAAGACAAAAAGAGATTACAGGTTAATTTAGGAAATGTTTCTAGGACTTATTGAACAATTACCTCGCTAAAGAAATTGCGCAGAGCTGGGAGAACCCTGGTCTCCCCTGTAACCTCAAACTTACCAGTTAACCTAATGTCCTCTGAAGAGCTTCCTATCATAACCTCATATATACCTGGCTCCACTATAAGCCTCATGTATCTATTGTAGAAGGCAAGCTGATCGGTAAAGAGCGTGAACGTCACCCTTTTCCTCTCTCCCGGATTAAGCGTTAGCCTCTTAAAGCCCTTAAGCTCCTTTACGGGTCTAGAGATGGATGCGATTGGATCGCGAACATATAGTTGCACAACCTCATCTCCCTTCATACCGCCAACATTCTCGATGAAGAAGCTTATAGAGACGCGTCCAGCAGGCCCAACCTTTTCAGGCTCTATTCTAAGCGATGAGTACTCAAATCTTGTGTAGCTTAGGCCATGACCGAATGGGAATAGGGGCTTAGAATCCATGAAGACATAATCTCCAAAAGAGGAGCTTCTCCTACTGTAATAGACTGGTATCTGCCCCTCATACTTCGGTACACTTATTGGTAATTTGCCCCCGGGATTATAGTCGCCAAAGAGAACATCGGCTACGGCGTTGCCTCCCTCCTCGCCTGGGAACCAAGCTTCAATGATCGCCGAAGCCCTCTCAGCAGCCCACCTCACAGCCATAGGTCTACCATTAACGAGGACAACTATGAGCGGTTTGCCGAGTTCCCCCAACGCCCTTAAGAGATCCTCCTGAACTCCGGGTAGAGATAGACTTGTCTGGTCTCTTCCTTCACCAGTTACAGCTGGCAGCTTAAACATTCCCGACCTCTCGCCCATAACGGCTATGATGACCTCTGCCTTCGATGCTGCCTCAATTGCCTCCTTAAACCCCTCCTTAGAGGGATTATATATGTCGCAGCCCCTCGCAAAATATACAGTCGTCTGGGGCGAAACCTTGCTTTTAATCGCCTCTAATATACTGACTATCTTAACCGCATCAAAATCGCAGTTTAAATGCACCGTATAGCTATAGTCGCCTAGAAGTCCCCTCGTTGTATCAGCGTTTGGGCCAATAACGGCTATCGACTTCAAATCCTTTCTTAATGGTAGAATCCCATCATTCTTGAGTAGAACTATTGATTCTCTTGCAGCTTTAAGAGCTAGAGCCCTATCCTCTGGTGTATCAAAGGCCCTTGCGGCATCTTCAACCTTAACATAAGGGTTATCGAATAATCCTAGGAGGAACTTAACCCTTAAAACTCTTGAGACTGCCTCATCTATGGTGGCCTCTGATATAATGCCCTCCCTAACGGCTTTAAGCAGTGGCTCACCATAACATTTGATCCTAGGCAATTCAATGTCTATTCCAGCCTCCAGAGCTTGCACAGCAGCCTCCATTTCATCAGCTGCAACATGATGGAACGTCTTAAGCATCTCTATGGCGCTATAATCTGAGACAACATATCCCTTAAAGCCCCACCTCCACCTAAGAATCTCGGTTAGGAGTTCTCTAGAAGCAGCGCATGGAACACCATCAATATCATGGTAGGCGTTCATAAGCGAGTAAGCTCCAGCCTCCCTAACGGCAGCCTCAAATGGGAAGAGGAAAACCTCCATAAGCTCCCTAGGTGGAACATGAACGGGCGCACAGTTCCTACCACCTTCAGGAAAGCCGTGAGCGGCAAAATGCTTAGGTGTAGCCACAACTCCAGAAGATAAACTTTCGCCCTGAAGACCCCTAATATACGCCACACCCATACTGGCAACCAAATACTGATCCTCACCGAAGGTCTCCTCAGTCCTACCCCACCTAGGATCCCTAGCGACATCTAGGACCGGTGCAAGACCCTGATGGACGCCAATAGCCCTCATCTGCCTCCTGATGACGCCTGTAATATTCTGGATTAAATCAGGATCCCATGTGCTTGCTAACCCAATCGCCTGCGGAAATGTAGTTGCACCATAAGCCATTAAACCGCTTAAACACTCCTCATGAATTATCGCCGGTATGCCAAGTCTCGTCTCTTCAACCAAAAACCTTTGGATTTCATTTGCTATTGCTGCTATCTTAGATGGTTCCCTTGGGCCCTCTGGGACTCCGGGCTCCAGAAGTCTTCCAGCCAAACGTGTAATCTGCCCAATCCCCTTACCAATCAACTTAGAGGCTTTCTCACGGGAGAACTTACCGCCCTCCAGAAGTTCGGATGCTGGAATAGAGCCGAGCTGTGCAATCTTCTCCTCAAGAGTCATCCTCCTAATGAGTTCCCTAACCCTAAACTCTAAATTGGCGTTATCCATGAAAATCCCTAGGATATTGAAGAAACCTAGACTAATAAAACTTTGCCAGAAAAGACAACATAAACTTTATAATGGAAGGGGCGCAAAGAATTAATTGCTAAAACTCTCAAATCGGGCCGGTCGTCTAGCTTGGTTAGGACGTCTGCCTGACAGAACAAATCCGGGAGGCGCAGAAAGCCTCTAAAAGTAAAAGGGCTCTGCAAGGTCGCCGGTTCAAGTCCGGCCCGGCCCACCATCTTCTAAAGTTCGAATTAATTGAATTAATAGGCTCTTCTGCCTATGGTAGTCCAGCTATAGATGCCTTGAATATTTCCCTCATAAAATCCAATATATATTTTATTTGATCTATTGCTATGCCTACTACTAACGCTGTTAAGCCGAGTAGGAGAATTAATAGCCCAATTATCCGCTTCTCATCCCTATTCATTCCAATTTTTTCCTCCATATATTCGGGGTTAATGGCTTTACATCCTCATTATCTGTGCGTGAAGGACTCCACAAATCTCATAGACTGCCTCTGGGTGAACATAGCCTCTCTCAATAGCTTTCTTAACTATATTTCGACCGCAAAGATTAACTATTGTCGATTGCTCGATTAATGCCAGCGCCTCTTCTATGCTAGTCTTATATCCATTGTAGAATTCCCCTTTAACCTCAAAGATTATACCATCCTTTCTAAATGTTTTTCCAAGTATGTCGCTGTCGCATATTGCTAAGAGCGTATGCCGCCCCCACTTTGTAAGTCTAACATATACCTCCAATACCTTCCCTCTTTATATGCGTCTAACAGGCGACTTTGCACCGCATGCCTCACACACTAGAAAATTAAGTCTCTTCTCCTTAATAATTTTTGTATCAGGTCTTTTGCATATTGGGCATATAACAAACTCATCCATGTAGCGCCTAATAAGCCTATCAAGAGTTTCACACTCAAACCTGCCTTGAAAGACAGCTCTTGAACCTTCTATAGTGCCCGATGTTGCCATCTCCCTAGACAAATACCTTAGAACATGATTTGGATCCCTATTTAAGACCTCGCAGATATCCCCAAAGTTATTTAGGAAGGTTCTTGAACCGAAGGTCGTGCATGAGGCTCTAGGGATCTCAAGTCTCTCACGCTTGAAGACCTCCGGCGGAAGCTGCTTGTAAGCTTCATTCAGCATCTCCTCATATCTTAGTTCGCTCATTCCCTCTAAGCCCTCCTCGCAAAATGTGTAATGACTTGGAAACCTAAAAACTTACCTAAAAATTCTGGCATGAATAAAAGATTTATAGGCTCTATTAATTTATAGGCTCTTGATAGATATATGGAAAGGTCTATGAAGAAGTTTGAGAACTTTAGCGAATGGTTCGATGAGATACTCTTTAATGCCGAGATACTCGACAATAGGTATCCCGTTAAGGGCTTCGCAGTATATAAGGCCTGGGGTTCAAGAATAATCAAAAGGATACTGGAGATTCTGGAGCGCAAGCTCGAGGAAACTGGACATGTTCCAATGCTCTTCCCATTAGTTATACCAGAAGATGCCTTTGCCAAAGAATCCGAGCATATTAGGGGTTTCAGCGCTGAAGTCTTTTGGGTCACACATGCTGGTGAGAGGGAGCTGGAGAAACGCCTTCTCTTGAGGCCGACATCCGAGACCGCAATGTATCCAATGTTCGCCCTATGGATCAGATCCCACGCTGATTTACCGCTCAAAGTATACCAGAGTGTCGCCGTCTACAGATATGAAACTAAGGCTACTAGGCCCCTCTTTAGAATGCGCGAGTTTCTCTGGAATGAGGCGCATACGGCCCACAGAAATTGGGAGGAAGCCGAAAAGCAAGTTAAAGAGGCCATAGAAATTTATGATTTCGTCTTTAAGCGTCTAGGATTAAGCTACCTAATACTTAGACGGCCGGACTTTGATAAGTTTGCGGGGGCAGTCTACTCCATCGCCTTTGACGCTTGGAATCCAGATGGGAGAATCAATCAGATAGGAACAGTGCATAATTTGGGCGAGAACTTTGCCAAGGTCTTTGATATAACTTATGAGGATATTGACGGCACTCACAGGAATGTTACCCAAACATGCTATGGTTTTGGTGTTAGCCGTGTTGTGGCGGCTATAATAGCTCAGCACAGCGATGATCATGGGCTTATTCTGCCACCTGAGATAGCGCCAATCCAAGTAATTATAATTCCAATAGTCTATAAGGAGGTCGCGCAGGAAGTAAACATCTATGCCAAGGAGGTCTATGAGGTGATTAGGCGGGAGGGCATAAGGGTCCATCTCGACGACTCTGATGATAAAACTCCTGGTGAGAAATTCTACTATTGGGAGATGTTTGGGGTGCCGGTTAGGGTTGAGGTTGGCCCGCGGGACCAGAAGGAGCGTAAAGTAACAATTACTGATAGAGTTCACCTGAGGAGGAGAGTTGTCAATATAGAAGATGCTGTCAAAGCAATAAGAGATCTTTTCGATGAGGTGGAAAGAGAGCTTGCTAGGAGGAGCAAGATAATCCTAAAAGAACTGATCACCGATGCATCTGATACATCCTCCTTAAATGAGATAATCAAAGGTAGAAAGATCGCTAGAGTCTGCTGGTGTGAAAGCATAGAGTGCGCTGAAAAGATTAGGGAGGTCTCAGGTGGGGAGATTCGAGGCTACAGAATTGATGTTGAGGAAGTCCCGGAGAGACCATGCATAATCTGTGGACAGGCCGCGAAGAAGGTTGTTTACGTAGCGAGGGCATATTGATGATGTTAAAGACCCGCTTTTAGCCTACTCTCTAAATCGGCCAGCCACGGAGTGAAAATCCTTGAACATAATAGTTCTTATAAAGCAGGTTCCGGAGATCGAAAAGGTTAGGTTTGATTATGAGAAGGGCCGCTTAGATAGGAGCTCGGCTGGGGCTGTTACAAACCCCTTTGACCTAAACGCCCTAGAAGCTGCCGTCCAGATAAGAGAGAGGGTTGGTGGGGTTGTGACGGCGATAAGCATGGGCCCAATGCAAGCTATTGAGTCCCTTAGAGATGCATTGGCAAGGGGGGCAGATAGGGCTATACTATTATCCGATGAGAGATTTGCAGGGGCTGACACGCTGGCGACAGCCTATACCCTAGCTGCCGCCATAAAGCGACTTGGCAAATTCGACCTAGTAATCTGTGGTGAGAAGACCGTTGATGGTGACACTGCGCAAGTCGGTCCGGAGGTTGCAGAGTTTCTGGGAATACCTCACGCTGCATATGTGGAGGAAATATTAGACGTGGAGAAGGGCTGGATTATTGTTAGAGCGAGGATGGAGCGAAGCTACTATTTAATGAGGCTCCGTTTGCCAGCCCTAATAACCGTGACGAAGGACATAAATAATCCGCGCCTACCATCGCTTAAAGATAAACTTAGGGCCATGCGCATGCCAATACCGGTCTGGAACTACACGGATTTATCAGAGATTGCCGACCCCAAATATTTCGGCCTTAATGGTTCGCCAACGCGTGTAATCAAAGTTTATACTCCAATATCTGAGAAGAGAAAGGGACAAATGATTTCCGGCTCCCCTAAGGAGGTGTCCCAAAGGATTCTCCAGATTCTTAGGGAAAACAAGATTTTGGCGTAAGAAGGGTGAGGCAGGGCATGGGTGGAGAATGTGGAGTCTTGGTCTTTGCAGAACAGGAGGATGGTAGAATACATAATGTGGTATATGAGCTTCTTGGTAAAGGTAGAGATCTCGCTAATAAGCTTGGTAAGAGTCTCTGTGCAGTTCTTTTAGGCCACAACCTTGATGAGGAAGCTAAAGAATTAATCTATTATGGCGCCGATATAGTTTACTTATTCGACCACCCCTCCCTCAAAGAATTCGATGTCATAAAATACAAGCATAATATTGTTAAACTCGTTAACAGTGTAAAGCCCGACATTATCCTCGTGGGTGCGACTAGGATTGGTAGGAGCCTAGCCCCGAGAGTAGCAGCCGCTCTAAGAACTGGCTTAACAGCCGACTGCGTCGATTTAGATCTGGACGAGGAGGGAAATCTGATCCAAATAAGACCTGCCTTCAGCGGCAACATTATGGCGCAGATAAAGACTAGAACTAAGCCTCAGATGGCAACTGTCAGATATAAGATGATGAGGCCCCTAGCACGAGATCCGAGCAGAAAAGGTGAGATAGTGAAAGTTGACGCCGAGATCCCGGAAGATACTGGAATAGAAATTCTCGGTAAAGTCGATGCTGGTGGAATAAATATTTCTGAGGCTGAAATTATTGTAGCGGCTGGCAGAGGATTAAAGCGTCCAGAAGATTTGAGACTTCTAGAGGAACTAGCCTCCCTTCTGGGCGGTGTTGTTGGTTCAAGTAGGCCTCTGGTTGACGCCGGATGGATAAGTAGGGAGCATCAGGTTGGCTTCAGCGGAAACACTGTTAAGCCAAAAGTCTATTTTGCCTTTGGTATATCTGGTTCACCTCAGCACCTCTTCGGTATGAGAGACTCGGACATAATAATTGCCGTAAATAAGGATCCATCAGCACCGATAATAGGTGTCTCAGACTACTATGTGATAGGGGATTTATATGAGATAATCCCCACATTAATTCATGACCTCAAGAAAGTGAGGAGCGCATTAACTCATGATGAAGAATAGTGGTATTCCCTCAAGCTTAATCGTGGAGAATTTAAAGGGAGTTGTTGGTGATAAATGGGTTATAACAGAACGCGAGTTTATGGAGAACTACTTGAAGGATGAAACCCCTGATCCAATAAGGCCTAAACCCGCCGAAGACCTTATACTTGTTAAGCCCTCATCAACCGAAGAGGTCTCACGAATCCTCAAGATCGCAAATGAGAATAGGATCCCCGTTTTCCCAGTTGGTGGGCGGACGGGATTAGTGGGTGGGGCGGTTCCAACTGAGCCAGGCATAATACTGTCACTTGAGCGCATGAGTAGGATTGAGGTTGATGAGGAGAATCTTATGGCAGTTGCAGAGGCAGGGGCGACGCTAGGCGATTTAATCAAGGCTGCGGAGAGCGCTGGCCTATTCTTCCCACCCCATCCGGGTGATGAGGGGGCCCAGATTGGTGGGTTAATAGCTACTAATGCTGGCGGGGCAAGAGCAATAAAGTATGGTGTTATGAGGAACTATGTTAGGGGCTTAGAAATTGTTCTTCCAACTGGCGAGATCCTCTCGCTTGGCGGTAAACTCCTAAAGAATAATACTGGCTACGATCTAATGCAGCTGATTATTGGAAGTGAAGGAACTCTCTGCGTTATAACGAAAGCTGTGATTAGACTCTTTCCGAAGAGTAAATATATGGTTACACTTATAGTACCATTTAATGAACGCTCAGACGCTTTAAGAACAGTCCCACAAATATTGAGGTCTGGCATAATACCTCTAGCAATAGAATATGTTCAGCTCAGAGAGATATTGGAGGCAGCGGGCCATATCAATGAGAATTGGCCAGTTCAAAAGGGACTGGCTCAACTAATAATAATTTTAGAGGGGTCAAGTCAGGAGGAGATTTTGTCTGCATGTGAGGGCATATCAAAAGTATGCGAGGCCAATAATGCCATAGACATACTTTTAGCTGAGACACCTGAAGAGCAGAATAGAATCCTAAAGATTAGGAGTAACATTTACACAGCCCTCAAACCACGCATGATGGACATATTAGATGTAACGGTTCCGCCCAGCAGCCTAGAAAAATTAATGGAACAAGTTGACATGATAGCCTCTAAATACGGTATTTATTTGCCAACATATGGACATGCTGGGGACGGAAATCTACATGTGCATATAATGAGGAAGGATGTGGAGAGCATTGACATGGCGAAAAAGATAAAAGAGGAGATTTATGGTGCAGCCTTAAAATTGGGCGGGGTAATAACTGGCGAGCATGGAATTGGAAAACTCAGAACAGAAAACATAAGTCTGGTCTTAAGTGAGAAGCACATAGATATCATGAGGAGCATAAAGAGAATTTTCGACCCAAACAACATACTTAACCCAAACAAAGTTCTACCCTAGACCCTGGCCAACCCCAATGTTAACGAGAGACATCTCCCTATATTCTTGCTAAAACCGTCCCAAGAAGGGGTTCCATCTCCGTTCTCTACCTACACTTGTCTTCTCTCCATGTCCAGGGTAAACTACCGTCTCATCTGGTAGCTTAAGTAGTTTCCCCTTAATAGATGATATAAGCATCTCATAGGAGGACCCTGGAAAGTCAGTTCTACCAACTGAACCCGCAAATAACGTGTCGCCAGTGAAAACTGCATTTTCCCCTCTGCAATAGAGTGATATGCTTCCGGGAGTATGTCCAGGAGTGTGAAGAACCTCAATGTCTAAAGAACCAACCCTTATGCGGTCTCCATCTTTCAATATGTGATCTGGCGGCGGAGATGCTATGCTTAATCCAAACATCAGAGACAGATTTTCCCTAGGATTCGTCAGCATGCCAGCGTCATTTTCATGTATCATTATCATGGCCTTTGTAATCTTCTTAATATCCGCGTTACCGCTTATATGATCTGCGTGACCATGTGTATTAACCACATACTTAATATGTAATTTGCGTTTCTCAATCTCTTTAAGTATGCTACTACTCTCATGCTTGCTGAAGCCCGGATCTATTATTAAAGCTTCTAGAGTCTCCTCGCATGCCACTATGTAGCAGTTTGTTAATAGAGGGCCGACGGCTAGGAATATGATGAGCATAGACGACTCAACTAAATCTCTAAAATATAATTTTAGAGAGGAAAGTTTAAAAGTCTCCTCTCTTAAAAAGGATTGAGAACGAACCGTGTGAGGAGAAAAATTTGATAGAGTTTTGCCCAAACTGCGGAACTAGATTACTGATGAAACGCAAAAAGGATACTAAAGAGATAGTGCTTTCATGCCCGAAATGCGGATATGAGAGGCAGGTAGAGTCTCCAATTTTATCTCCTAGCAGGAGGGTCACTGAGATTAAACCTGAAGACCACATCGTCATTATTGGGGAGAAGGAACAAAAATTGAAAACTCTTCCAGTAGTTACAGTTGAGTGTCCAAAATGCGGGAATAACCTCGCATACGTCTGGCAGGTTCAGACTAGAGGCGCTGACGAATCCTCAACGCAATTCTTTAGATGCACTAAATGCGGCTACACGTTCAGAGAATACTCATAAATAACTAAATAACATGGTTATCCTAGACCATTACCGAATTATTTTGCATCTTATAAACAAAATCTCACGTTCTGGCCGCTGACGTTTTAGGCATTTTTGTCATTCCAGAATAGTTTAACTTATGGGCTTTATTCTCTGGATAATTATGTGGCTAGATAGTAAGGTTATAAAGAGGTGCTGGAATAATATTTAGAGTAAATGTGCATAGTACTGGTGCGTGGAGGGCACATTATTGTTTAGGATGAAGATTTCGGATACAAAAACCTTCAAGAGCGTCCTAAACGCGATATCCACTATTGTTGATGAGGCAACGTTCAATATAGGGCCAGATGGGATAAGACTTAGGGCTATGGATCCATCACGCGTGGCCATGGTTGACTTCGAGATGCGCAAGACAAGCTTCGATGAGTATGAAGCTGGCGAGGAGACTAAAGTCTGCGTGAACTTAAGCGAGCTTCTAAAGCTGCTTAAGAGGGCTGGTAAAGATGATACTATCGAGATATCCCTAGACGAGGAGACTGGAAACTTCCTTGTTAGAATTAAAGGTAGGTATGTTCGCACATTTAACATACCGGTATTAGAGGCCAGTGAGGAGGAGGTTCCGGAGCCAAAAATATCATTTAATGCTAAAGTAACACTCACAACCGATGACTTACATGAGACTCTCGAGGACGCCGCACTCGTTAGTGATAATGTTCGCATAGAAACTGATGGGGAGAATCTCATAATGAACGCTAAGGGCGATGTAGCTGGGGCGAAAATAGAGGTGAGGAAGGGCAGCGACGCTCTAATCTCTATAGAGGCTAAGGAGCCGTCAAGAGCAACTTTTAGCCTAAATTATTTAACTGAGATAGTTAAGGCAGCCTCAGATACATCGGATATAGTGACACTGGAATTCTCGACCGACATGCCCATACGCCTAGATTTTAGGCAGAGATATGATGGGAAACTCGTGTATTTATTGGCTCCGAGAATAGAAGTTGAGTAGATATAATCATGGAAGCGCACTCTACTCTGCGGCTGGAAAGAAGCGGCATGCTGACGCTAAGTGACATGGCTAAATACCCATTTATTCCAGAGGCCGCCGAATACATAAGAAGGCTGGATTTTAAAATAGAGAATCTCTTAGAGGATGACTATGCACCCATACTTAGCAGGGCTGAGAAGAGAATAATTGATGCCCTAACAACCAATCCGCCGAAGGTTGGCTATAATCCGCGCGAATATGGCGAGGATATTGAAATAATATCATTTCCAGTAGCAATAGTTTTGGTATCGGCTCTAGCCAACGAGAATGTCAAGAGGCGCTATGCGCTGGCCGAGGCAAAGAGAGCCTATGAGCTACTTAGGGAAGAAAACTGGGAGAAGGTTATTGAGGTGGCGAGGAGGTTTGGGTGGAGAATAAGGGCTGCAAATGAGAGGATCGGGTCGGTGAAATTTGACTTTGCCCTAAACTTCATAGACTACCTACGGAATATATCCTCCTTTCATGAGAAGGATTGGAAGCTGGTTAATAGGCCAGTCTTAAAGGGTGAAGTATACTTATCTAAGCAGGATGTTGCCCGCCTACTACAGGAGGAGATTCAACGATACATCGAGGCGAAGATCGATCCTAAAGTCCGCTCGATCCTTCCAGAGGAGATCCTTAAGCATTTGGAGAGACTTAGGCAGACATGCGCTGAGAAGATAAGGGAGTCTCCAGTCGAGGATATTTCATCGCTCAATTCAATCGGCGTTGTTGGTGACGCCTTCCCGCCATGCATAAGGCAACTCTATGAGGCCGCGCAGTCAGGGAGACATATATCTCATATTGGCCGCTTCACGTTGACATCCTTCCTAATAAAGGTGGGTATGGACAAGAACATGATAGTTGATTTGTTCCGTAAGTCCGCAGACTTTAACGAGAGAATGACTAGATATCAAATTGAGCACATAGCTGGAGAAAGAGGGTCTGGAACAAAATATACCCCACCTAAATGTGATACTCTGCAAACACATGGTCTCTGTCCAGGGGCCAATGACTTATGCAAGAAGATTAAGCATCCATTAGCCTATTACTTAAGGAGTGCAAGAAGCCTAAAGAAGAAATTCAGGGGCTAAGGATAGGGAGATGGATAACCAGACGTTTATCCGCGAAATGTTCTCAGAATTTTATAACAAGAATATTGATAGAGTTGAGATTCCGAAATCAATTGAGAGCAGAGAGTTCGGATTCACACTCTTCAAGGAGAGTACAATGATTAGACATAAAGGATTCATGAGGGCGGAGGATCTCAAAGAATTCATAAAAAAGATTGTTCCATCAAACGTCTATTATTCCTCAGCTTACTATAGTATGCCTGAGGCAAAAATGGATGAGAAGGGCTGGCTGGGTTCAGACCTATTCTTCGACATAGACGCGGATCATATACCAACTGAATGCAATAAGCAGCATGATATGTGGATCTGTAGGGTCTGCGGCTTAAAGGGTAGGGGGGTTCCACCAACTATATGCCCACGCTGCGGAAATCTAGGTTTTGATGAGAAGGGCAATATTATTGGGTATAGGCAGGAGACCTGGCCATGCGAGATATGTCTTGAAACAACAAGGATGGAGACTATAAAGCTCATAGATATCCTGACAAGTGATTTAGGATTCTCAATCTCGGAGATAAGATGTGCATTCAGCGGACATAGGGGCTACCACGTTCAGATTGAAATCGATGAGGTCTTAAAATTGGACTCGATGGCTAGAAAGGAGATAATTGATTATGTGACTGGAACAGGTATAGATGCCAGATTTCACGGTCTCGAGGAGATAAGTCACAGTGGGGCGAGAATATTGGTTGGGCCGGGCCTACATGATTTCGGCTGGCGTGGGCGTATTGCTAGGGGGACATACGAATTCCTATTAAAAGCGACTGCCAAAGACTTAAGGGGCCTAGGCTTAAGGAAAGAGGTTGTAGAGAATCTTCTTGCGAATAGAGATATGATCCTAGAGAGCTGGAAGGCGAGCGGCCCATGGAACATGATTAAGGGCTTAGGTTTAAGGGGATGGGAGAAGATAGTCCAAAGAGGCATACAGTTCCAATCCGCGAAGGTCGATACTGTCGTCACAGTCGATATACACCGACTCATACGTTTACCCGGAACCCTTCACGGCAAAACAGGTTTACTCAAGATTTCATTTCCAGCAAGCGAGATTGAGACATTTGACCCCCTAAAGGAGGCAGTAGCCTTTAAGGGTGGGGAAGCCAGAGTATATGTGGAGGAATCTCCGGAATTTAGGATTGGGGAGGAAGTTTTCGGCCCCTTCAAAGAGCAGACCGTTAACTTACCAATCTCAGCAGCAGTCTTCCTAGCATGCAAAGATGCTGGCAAGGTGATAAGCTACAATGTATGATGAGCTGTTTGAGGCATGGAGAAAAGAGATAGGGAACCCAGCAATCCAAAGCTTACCAAGAGATTTCTATGCGCGCCTAGCCGATTATATGAGGAGAATACGTGAGGAGAGGCGGATGATGGACGAGGATAGTCTCAGAGGTAGGCTCTTGAAAAAGGAGGAGGAGAACGTTAGGAGAATGATAAGCGACCTAGTCCAAGCCAGACATAATAAGCTCATGCACATGATTGCTAGGGGGGAGACGGTGCCCCTAACCGCCCTAACCGAAGAGGAAGAAAACCTATATAATGGATTGGTGTTGCATGTCGAAGCCTACAAAAATCTCCTAGAGGATATACTGTATGGTCAAAAGCCCAGAGCGAAACGTGAAAAGACCAGAGGCTTCCTAGTCGTCCGCATACTAAGAGAGATACCACAAATAATAGGGGTGGACATGAAAACCTACGGGCCATTCAAACCTGAGGACGTAGCAACGCTACCAGAAGAAAATGCCAAGGCCCTAATAAAGCAGGGAGCAGCTACAGAAATAACTATGCGAGAATAATTCTGGAATTATTAATAAACCACGCATAGGCCCAAAACTTCGTCCAGACACCGAACCTTTTTCAACCCGACACCTCGGGCGATTGGGAACCGCGGGCTGAGCCGGTCGGCCGAAGCCTTCCGGCGTA
>JAGTQA010000045.1 GCA_018396975.1 Candidatus Bathyarchaeota archaeon
TGGGGCTGCCAGGATTTGAACCTGGGTCACGGGCGCCCGAGGCCCGTAGCCTAGACCAAGCTAGCCCACAGCCCCTCTTTTAAATTGGATTGGATGCTGCAATTAATATTGAACTTTATTGGTTAGATAAAAACTTTAATGGGTTTAACCATCTTATTTGCGGTGAGCTAGTGTTTGGGTGAACTGGTTAAAGAAATTTTTTATGGAAGCCTAAGTTTTTACGTTTTTAGGGGCGTTTATGAGCCTGCTGAGGATACCTTTCTCTTAGCTAGGAATTTAGATGTTCAGGAGGGGGAGAGGGTTATGGACGTTGGAACTGGATGCGGCATTCTCGCAATATTATCGGCCTTTAAGGCTTCTTGGGTTCTCGCCACCGACATAAATCCCCTAGCTGTAAGGTGTGCCAGAGCCAACGCTAAGAGGAATGGTGTCCTAGGAAAGATTGATTTTTTATGTGGGGATCTATTTGGGCCGCTAAATAGGAAGCCTATGTTCGATCTGGTGCTCTTTAATGCACCCTATCTGCCAATGGAGGAGGAGCCTAAGGAGTTGATTGATTATGCATGGCATGGGGGGAGAAGTGGAAGAGAGACCATTAATAGATTTCTTAGTGAGGTTTTTGACTACCTGAAGTATGGGGGGCGAATTTTAATGGTGCAATCGTCACTATCAAACATAGAGGAGACACTACTGGCGCTGGAGAGAAAAGGATTCCGGGCTGAGATAACCGACGAAGAAAGATTCTTTTTTGAGAGAATTGCCTTAATAAAGGCTATTAAATCTTAAATTTTAGGTCTAAAATATTAGGAATTTGGGACGTGTATGGTTTTGTCTGCCAAGAGAAGGTTAGGTGCAAGAATCCTCAAAGCGGTCTCGTCAAATCTGAGGTTGAGCATTCTTAAGCTGCTCTTTGATAGAGGTCCCCTATCATATACTGAAATAATGAATCTTCTAAAGCTGAGCCCGAGTAAGGATGCTGGTAGATTCGCATACCACCTAAAGGTTCTATTAAATATGGATCTTATAGAGCCAGATGCCGAAACTAAAAAGTATGTGTTAACCGATCTGGGTAAATCCGTAATTGATTTTGCAAGCAGCCTTGAAGAGCGCGCTTTTAAGAAGAAGATGCTCGTTAGAACATCCAGGCTGGCAATAGAGCCCTTCGACAGAAATAAGATTGTTGAGTCGCTAGTTAGAGAGGCTGGTGTTCCAATAGACCTAGCGCAGAAGATTGCCCGAGAGACCGAGGAGCGCCTATTTAAGCTTGACACAAAGTATCTAACCGCCCCTCTAATAAGGGAGTTCGTGAATGCAATACTCATAGAGCGGGGTCTAGAGGAATATCGCCATAAGCTGACACGCCTAGGACTCCCTGTTTACGATGTGACTCAGCTGATAAGGGCTATGAGCTCGGTCTCGGCTGATGTTGAGGCAATACGTGTGGCGGCCGGAAACCGGGTTATCGAAGAGTACACTCTCCTAAATGTTCTTCCCAGGGATGTTGCCGATGCACATCTCTCCGGCACATTAAACCTAGATAATCTTGCATGCTGGATTCTTAAAGTGGATAGTTTCATGCATGATTTGAGATTCTTCTTTAGGAGTGGGCTGGCATTTAAGGGGGATACATCTATATATGTATCAGTTCATCCACCCAAAAGCTTCAGGGCAGCCTTACAGTTAACAGCGGACATCCTGAGAATTGCATCGGCCGAGATCTCCTGTGAACAGGGCATAGATCTCTTTAACATATTTCTAGCACCATTCATCAAGCACCTCTCGGAGGAGGATATTAGGGAGGAACTCAAACATTTCCTTTCATCAATCAACCTTACAGTTCCAACTGGCGTATCCATTGGAATAGAGGTGACAGTACCAAGTTTCCTAGAGGAGTGTAGGGCTATAGGTCCAGAGGGGAATTTTGTTGGCTCTTATGGTGACTATGCTGAGGAGAGTCGAATTCTAGCCTCGCTAATCTTCGACGCCTTCAGCGAGGTAGGTCATTTAAAGCCTATTTTTAATCCAAGCCCGGTGATTAAGATTCGCCCGGAGGCATTAAATGATGAGGTGGAGAAGATCATTTATGAGGCGCATATATTGGCAACTTATGGGCTTCCATACTTTGCTAATGCACCCTTGGAGAAGCCAGCATCCTACATGGCAGTAGGACACATATTTCACGCAGACTGGAGGAGAGATTGGGAGCTAGACACTATTAGGGTCGGGTGTGTAGGCAGCGTCTCAATCAATATGCCGAGGGCATTCTATGAGTCTAGGGGGGACAGAAGATTATTCTTTGAGAATCTCTATGACTTCTCAGAGAAGGCGCTTAGGGCATTAGAGATAAAATATTTGACGATAAAGCAGCGTGCCAATGAGGGACTACTGCCCTTCCTAATTCAAGGTGGTAGGAGTGATCCATATTGTAGGCTTGAGGGCTCCCTTTTCCTCCTAAATCTTGTGGGATTAAATGAGACAGTTCAGTTAGCGACAAAAAGCACCATCCTTGAGGGTGATGAATCCCTGAAATTTGCTGGAGAAATAGCCTCGTATCTCACCGAGGTCGTCAGCAGATACTCGAGGAAGCGGGATATGCGTTTTGCAATGTCGTTAGCACCTAGCGCGGAGGTCTCTAGGAGGATGGCTACTCTAGATGTGGAACGCTATGGACTAGCCGAGGTTAATGTCAGTGGGAGCAGAGAGAGACCATGCTATAGCGATGTAAGTAGCATATATAATGGAAACATACCCCTTAAAAGATACTTAAGTATAGAGGAGAGACTACAGCAACTGTTCTCCGGAAGCCATGTTGTGAGAATACCAGTTTCAGAGGATAAAGCGGATCCAGAGAACCTCCTCTCAATAACGAAGGAGATACTCAGTTCATCAAATATTCCCCTGTTCACATACGACATACCATTAACATACTGTGGAAGATGCAACAAAATCTTCCATGGAGAGAGGCAGAAATGCCCCTCCTGCGGATCGGTCAGCACAATAACCAAATTTATACGGGAAAGCGCAAGATATAAGGCAATAATACGATAACCAAAACCCTTATCCGAATGGAAAACAAAAATATTTGTTGGCTGGTGAGCTGGCGGACGGCCTTCGGGCCACTTATGGCCTGAGGAAACTCCGCCCACCACGCAGCCCGCAGCGCCGCAAGGCGCGGGGCGAGAGCCCCGGCTCCGGAGCAGAAACGGAACGCCCACCAGGCCCATGACGCTGAGGCGTGCTAAGTCGCCGAGTAGGCTTGGTGGGAGCGGTGAAACGGCCGTCCTGCGGGGTGAAAGGGCGAGTAGGCGCCTATGAATGCTGCGTGAGGCGCGGGTAGCCCGTTTAG
>JAGTQA010000064.1 GCA_018396975.1 Candidatus Bathyarchaeota archaeon
TAATTTGCCATCCCCATACTTCGGCGGCCTCCCCATCCTAGTCCAGTCTGGTAGCTGCCAGCCGTAATATGCCCTTTCCGGATGGGGCATTAGGCCGAAAACTGTTCCCTCCGGGTTGCATATTCCAGCTATATCGTAGAGTGAGCCATTTGGATTCTCTGGGAAGCGCCCCTGAGCATACTCACCCTTCTCATCGCAGTATCTTAGGATAATCTGCCCATTATCCAGCAGCCTATCCAAGTCTTTCTCGCTTGATAGAATGAATCTTCCCTCGGCGTGGGCCACTGGTATGCGGAGTATCCGCCCCCTGGGTATAAGCCATGTGGAAGCACATTTGCCATCACCCTCATGCCTTAGATAAACCCACCTACACCTATAGCCTATTGGAATATTTGTTGCTAGGGCGGCCTCGGGATACTCGCTTATCCCATTAAATCCTGGAAGCAAACCGGCCTCAACAAGTATTTGGAAACCATTGCATATTCCGAGGATAGGCCTACCCTCATCTATGAAGGCTTTTATCTCCCCACCTATTCTAGTCATAATATTCTTTGCCAGTATGGCCCCGGCCCTAACATAATCGCCATATGAGAAACCGCCTGGGAAAACTAGGATGTGGTAGTCTAGAAGATTTCTCCTCCTAGAAATCTCATTTAAGTGCTGTATGGTGGCTTTTGCACCCAGCTCCTCGAATGCCCTCTTTGTTTCAGCATCACAGTTTGTTCCCCCAACCCTAATTATACAGACCTTTACATCTTCAATCTTCATTGGCATCAGCCCCCGGGAAGCGTTCTCCTCCAAGCATCCATCAGCGCATCTATATCCGTGTTTACAACTGGTTTTCCATTAAGCCCATAAACAGTGAAGGACCTGTCGCTTCTAACCCTCCCTATTAATGCGTAGTATGCTCCCTCAGCAGCCGCCTCAAACTTCTCCCTATACTTCTCTGGAACCTCAACTAGGAATCGGCTGTTAGACTCAGAGAATAGCACAAAATCGCTCCTTCCCATTTCACCCGCGCCCGGAACATTCCTAAGCCATATTTCTAGGCCTAATCCTCCGGCGAATGCCATCTCGGCTGCGGCAACCCCCAATCCACCCTCAGATATATCGTGGCATGCCCTCACATACCCCCTGCTAATAGCCCTAGTTATAGCCCTCATATTTCGCCTAGCCTCCCTAAGCCTAACCTTTGGGGCGCTCCTCCCAAGGTATCCCATAAGCCCATAATATTCTGAGCCGCCCAACTCAGCATATGTGCGCCCAACAACATAGAGTAGGTTGCCCGGCTCCTTCAAATCCATTGAGACAACACCCCTAATATCTGGGATTATTCCTATAGCCGTTATCAGGAGCGTTGGCGTAACCGGGCCGAGCGGAGACTCATTATAGAGGCTATCCTTCCCGGATATGAATGGTGTCCTAAAGCCCTTAGCAAACCTATAGCATGCCATACAGGCCCTAACAAGTGAGCCCATCCTATCTGGCTTTTCAGGATTTCCCCAAACAAAATTGTCTAGAAGCGCTATCCTCCTACCGCCAACAGCCACATTATTCCTTATCGCCTCATCGATTGCTGAGGCAGCCATCCAGTAGGCGTCGATTTTACCATAGCGGGGGTTCATGCCGCACGATATCACAATGCCCTTCCAAGAGCCCTCTAGCGGCTTTATGACAGCCGCATCGCTTGGACCATTATTCCTTCCGCAGAATGGCTTTAGAACAGTGTTTCCCTTAACCTCATGGTCATATGTTCTGATGACGGATTCCTTACTGGCAACATTCGGTGAGGATAAGATTTTCAGGAGATGGCTTGTTAACTCGCTAGGCTCCTTAAACAATGGCTCTTTAAATCTGGGCTTAATGAAGATGGCTGTTTTGCGGGATTTGGGTGGGCTGAATAGGAATGGTATCTCAATCTCCGCGACATTAAAGCCCCTATAAAATATCCTTAAAATGCCATCGTCAGTCAACCTTCCAACCGAGGTTGCCTCAACATCCTCATCATGGAAAATCTCCAAAACCCTATCCAAATTCTCTTCTGGAACTGTTAGGAGCATGCGCTCCTGCGACTCCGATATATAGATTTCCCATGGAGCAATATTCGGATATTTAAGCGGAACCCTATCGAGCTCAACATTTGCTCCACATTTGAATTTATGCGCGGTCTCACCGATGGCGCTTGAGAGTCCACCGCCACCCAAATCCGTTATGGAGGTTGCTAAACCCAGGTCTCTCACGGCCAATATAGCCCTCTTAAGCTTCTCCTCCTCAATAGGATTGGCTATTTGAACAGCCGGCCTAGAGACCTCTTCAGACTTCTCGGTTAGCTCGAGCGATGCAAATGTTACGCCATGTATCCCGTCCCGGCCGGTTCTTCCACCAACTAGGACTAGGTGATCTCCGGGCTTAGCCCTCTTCACATACCTACTTATTGGTAATATTCCAACGCAGCCGCAGTATACGACAACATTCCCCACATAGCTCTCATCAAAGTATATGGCTCCATTAACTGTTGGTATACCCATATTATTGCCATAGTGTCCAATACCGGCAACAACACCCCTAAAAATGTATTTTGGATGCTTTATTCCCGGAGGTAGCTTAGCGTAATCATAGTCCAGTGGGCCGAATCCTAGGACATCTGTGCATGCTATTGGATCAGCCCAGACGCCAAGAACATCCCGTATCACACCTCCAACGCCGGTTGCTGCTCCACCAAAGGGCTCTATTGCTGATGGGTGGTTGTGGGTTTCAACCTTAACGGCTACTCCATAGTCGCCCTCAAAATGGACTATTCCGGCATTATCCTCGAAGACCGATATGCACCATGGCATATTTAGCTCACGCGTAACCCTCGCAATAAATGTCCTAAAGAGCGAGTCTATCTCCCGCCCATCTGGAAGGATAACCGTGCCCTTAAAGGTCTTATGGTAGCAGTGCTCGCTCCACGTCTGACCGAGGGTCTGCAGCTCCACATCGGTTGGATTCCTACGCTTACTGGCGAAGTAGGATTTTATTGCGCGCATCTCCTCCAGGTTTAGGGCTAAGCCCATCTCCTCACTTATCTTGACGAGCTCATCATCGCCAGCCTCAAGTATATTAACCTCATATAGCTCGAAGGGAACATCCCTCTTAATGTAGATTTGCCCCCTCATCCCCGCACTTCCTCTACATAATATCTGTAGTCGTCTTTAACGGGGTTTGCCAGAAGCCTCCTGCACATCTCCTCAACCTTAACCCTAGCCTCACCGATAGACTCAGCCTCAAAAACAATCTCATAAACCTTACTAACCCTAACAGACTCAACAGGATACTTCAGCTCAACAAGAGCA